>SABV01000203.1 GCA_009928855.1 Erysipelotrichia bacterium
ATACTTACCGAAGTTCTGCAGGTAAGAACTTTGTTGCTGAGATCGGCTTTTTACATGGGTGTTGACGGGCAGCAGATTGTTTTTGATCTTGTTTTTCTGCTTGCTTTGCCTGTTTTATGTGCACTGTTTGCTGGTTACATTACTGCCAGACCTGCAGCAAAGCCGGTTGGCTGGGCAATGACTTCGATGGCGATAATGCTGACGGTAGTTCACTACCTCAGTTTTAATGCAGTTTGCGCAAAAGTTTCCCTGGTGGAATATATTCCGGTGAGGTTGAGCACCGGTCTTATTCCTTTGCCGCTTCATCCTGTTTTGCAGAATAGCGGGGCGCTGCAGAAAGCATTGTCGGCTTCTCCGCTCATCGATAATGAAAAATGTTATCAGTCGGCAAAAATAGACTGGCCTGATAATGGTTGCGAAAAAATTGTGTTTATCGGCATTGAAAGCCTTCGCTACGATGCTTTTGCCTCTTTAATGCCAAATCTCAAAAATATTGCTGCCCGCGGAAAGCTTTTTTGCGATCACTATTCAACGTCAAATATCAGTTTAAGCAGTTTTTACAGTATCATGCACGCCAATTTTCCTGTAAATCTGATATTTTCTGATAAGTTATCAAAAAGATCTGCATTTGAGGAAGCGGCAATCAGAGCCGGTTATCAGACGGTGCTTATCAAACCTGACCTGATCTCGGATTCAGAGTTTGAATATTGGAGTCAGTCGCAGATTGTCGAAAAAATTGACAAGCCCTGGCGATCGACTCCGGTAATTCTGGATCGTACTTTTGAGCAATTACGAAAACCCGGCAAAGGCGTTTATCTGTCTTATATTTTTAATACCCATTTTAATTATTTTTACCCACCTGAAACTGAGTTGTTTAAGCCTGTTTGCGCCGAAGATGCAAATATTTTCATGTTGCCGCCAACCGAAGAAAATATTCAGCAAATTCGTAATCGTTATAAAAATTCGGTTTTATGGGCTGACAAATGCCTGAGTGCTTTTTTTAAAGCCGTATATGATGAGGGTATCGATAAAAAGACATTGTTCGTGATTTTTGGTGATCATGGCCAGTCTTTACGTGAAAACGGCTGCCTTGGGCATTCGACCGGCGCTCATCAACTTCAATACCGGGTGCCCTTTATCATAGTTGGCCGGGGAGTAGTGCCTGCGGAGGTCACTGCGCCAAGCAGTCACATGAATATACTTGGCGCTGTTTCTGAATATGCAGGTTTTCGAATTATCAGCTCATTTGCCGGTATTGCAGATAAATACCCGCTGTTGGCTCTTGATGAGTCTGTGATGGGGCGTGTGTTGGTCATTCACGAAAATTTTATAAATATTTTCGATCTCGCCTCAAATAATAGACTTCGCTGGATAGCTCTTATGGGCAGAAACTATAATTTAACTCCAGAGCTCGTTAAGACCTATTATGAAGACGTTGACAAGCTTGCTGAAACAGTGGCGGCCGATTTTTCGTTTATCACAGCCGCTTTTGCACGCGAGCAGTCGAATTGATAAGCATTAATTCTTACGAAACTTGTGCCTGCAAAAACAGGTGGCGACCCTCTGCTGATTGTCGTTGTCGGGTATTTTAATGCAGTTGTCTGGCGGGTTATTTTGGCGTTTGACTTGGGTGTCGTGAAGACTGTAAACTTGCATTATAGTTTTGAGAGGCTATCGATGATGCTGCGAAAATTATCGAATAACAGGGAGGCACAATGGACAGACGAAAATTCATTGCTTTTCTTTCGGCTCTGGCCGCGTCTTATAAGCTGAAATTTCCACTTTCGCTCAAGGCCGCTGAGGTGGCTTCTGCTCCTGCCGTTTCAGGCGGCGGATTTCCTGATTTGATAGCTGTTATGGGTGGTCTTCCCGCCGACATGTTTGAACTCGCCCTGAAAGCTGCCGGCGGTATTGATCGTTTCGTTAAAGCAGGTCAGAAGGTTCTTGTTAAGCCTAACATCGGTTGGGATAAAACGCCCGAAGAGGGTGCAAACACTTCTCCGGCCCTTGTTAAAAAGATAGTCGAGCTTTGTTTTAAAGCCGGGGCAAAAGAAGTTAATGTTTTCGACAACACCTGTAATCAGTGGCGGGCCTGTTATAGCAATAGTCAGATCGAAAAAGCGGTTTTAGAAGCCGGCGGCAAGATGCTTATGGCTAATAGTGCCGATTATTTTACTCGAATCGATTTGCCTGCCGGCAAAGTTCTTAAAGAAGTCGAAGTTCATCAGGCATGGCTCGATAGTGATGTAATTATAAATGTGCCGATTCTAAAGCATCATGGCGGCGCCAGAATGACCTCTGCCATGAAGAACCTTATGGGTGTCGTCTGGAATCGTCGTTTTTACCATAGCAATGATCTGCATCAATGCATTGCAGATTTTACAACTTGCTCTAAAAAACCTACGCTGAATGTTGTCGATGCTTATAATGTCATGATGCGGAATGGCCCGCGCGGGGTTAGCACTGCAGATCTGGCTACCCGCAAAATGTTGATTCTGTCTACTGATATGGTTGCCGCAGATGTGGCATCTGCGAAAATTATGGATTTAACTCCGGCAGATGTGTCTTATATCGCTAAAGCGGCAGCTCATGGTGTCGGTATTGCTGATCTTGAAAAACTCAGGGTTGAGCGTCTGAAAATGTGATTGCGATGAAAAACCTGAAGAAACTGAGGCAGGTCGCCGGTTTTTTTGTTTTTATTGGCTTTGTCGCACTATTCAGCAGATTCGATACTTTTGGCGCATTGGCTGAAGTGCTGACCTTTTTTCAACTGGGTCCGGCATTAGTTTCTCTTCATTTGCTGGCAGGCTTTGCAGGGGTAGCGGCGGTTGCTCTTTTGACGCTTATCGCCGGCAGAGTTTATTGCTCTGTGTTTTGCCCTTTTGGTCTGCTCCAGGATGTTTTCGCCCGCATCGGGAGGCTATTTTCGCGCTGCCAGTTTAAAGCTTTGCCCGCTTTAATGCTTTTGCATTATGGTCTGGCTTTTATCGTTTTGGGTGCTGTTATCGCAGGATTTATGCTGCCTTTGTCTCTTATTGAACCTTTTTCTTTGTCAGGGCGGGTTTTTACGGCAGTATTTCAACCAGTTCTGAGCTTTGTGTTCAGGTCTGATGCTTTTGCTGGCGCGGGTGGCATAAACTGGTTCAGGCAGGCATCAATCAAGCCTTTCAGCTTGCCAGGGACTCTGATGGCCGTCGCTGCGGTTTTGCTTTTTATGGTTGTCTGTAACAAATGGGGCAGGGTTTATTGCAATTCTGTCTGTCCGGTGGGTGCCTTTTTGCGATTACTGGCGCGTTTTTCTATTTTCAGGCTCAAGATTAACCCGACCCTTTGTATTGGTTGCGGCATGTGCGCGAAGCATTGCAAGGCCGGATGCATCGACGTTGCGGATAAACATATTGATTTTTCGCGATGTGTCGCTTGCTACAATTGCGTAAGCGTCTGCAATGTTTCTGCTATAAACCTGCAGAAATCATCTGTATGCGAACCGCAAAAAGTTGAATTCTCTGCCGGAAGAAGGGCCATGGGAGCCTGCATGGTCGGAGCAGCTGTCGGTTATTTGGCGCCCGTGGTTATATTTGCAAAACCGAAAAACACAGAAGTGATCTTGCCGCCAGGAGCCCTTAATTACCAGCGTTTTAGCAGTAAGTGCATTTCGTGTCATCTATGTGTTTCTGCTTGCCCTTCTTCTATTATAAGACCAATGGCGATCTCGCCGATGCTTGTAAGTTTACAGCAGCCTGTGCTCGATTTTTCCGCGGGAATGTGTGAGCAGAATTGCAATCTGTGTTCGCAGATTTGCCCGGTCGAGGCGATTGTGCCGGTTTCAAAAGAAGATAAGAGGCTGCTGAAAATCGGAGAGGTGGTATACAGAAAGCATTTGTGCGTAGTTGAAACGAATGGCAGTGATTGCGGGGCGTGCGCTGAACACTGCCCGACTCAAGCTGTGAAGATGGTGCCATATCATAGCAACCTTATGATTCCTGAAATAACCCCTGGAATATGTATTGGTTGCGGGAGTTGCGAGCATATATGCCCGGTCAGGCCAGAAAAGGCAATAATTGTCAGGTCTGTGAATGAACAGACTTTTGTGAAAATGCCAGAGCAGAAAAAACTTTTAAATTCAGGCGAACAGGAGGAGTTTCCGTTTTGAAAAAGCTGTTCGACCCCGAACAGGCTTATTATCTACATCTCAATTTTACAGTGGGAGGATCTTATGAAAAGAGTTCTTGTATTTGCCATCGCAATTGGCGCTTTTTTTAGTGTGCCGCTTATGGGCAAGGGCAAGCCCCATAAGCATAATAAGGTCTCTGGTGTTCAGCTGGTTGAGCCGGCAAAAAATGATAAGGAACCATGGTTTAATTTTAAAATGACGATTCCAGAAAAAGGTACTCTGCTGCGTTATGGCGATGAAATAATTGCTTTGCCGCGAACTTCCAACACTCAGCTGCCTTTTGGATTGGCAAAAAAAGTGGCTCGTGGCAAGCGTCTGCCGCCAGGCTGGCAACGTAAGATTTCTATTGGCAGGCAGTTTCCAGAGTTCGCTTATGAGCATGCCAGGCAGTTGCCGCCTTATATTCTGTATCAGTTGCCAAAACAACCTGAAGGCACGGCGCTGGTAGTCATAGAGGGTAAAATCGTGCGCCTTTACGAGGCCACCAAGACGATTATCGATGTTTTTGATCTGAAGTGGTGACGTAGTAAAATCTGGTTTTTCTTGCTGGTTTATTAACACAAATGAATGCGTGATCAGTCGCAGAACAGCCAGCGCAGATTAAAAAATTCGGCCGCCCGCGGTTATATGGGGGCCGATTTTTTTTGTAAAAAACAGTCGTTTTTTTGCAAAAATTTTGTTAGCTTTATTGCTTCTTGCCCTCAAGGCTTGATTTGATAGTTTTGCAATGTTTAAAATCGAGATGAAGAGAGATTTATGGAAAATACAGGAATAGTAAAAAGAGATCAATGGGGCTCCAAGCTTGGGTTTATAATGGCAGCGGCCGGTTCGGCAGTGGGGCTGGGCAATTTGTGGAAGTTTCCGTTTCTGGCAGGTCAGAATGGTGGCGGCGCTTTTGTTTTGGTGTATTTCATTATTCTGTTTCTTGTCGGGTTTACTCTGATGATGGCAGAAATCACTGTTGGCCGTTATGCTCAGCTGAATGCCATTGGCGCTTACCGCAAAATCAAGGCTGGCTGGGGGTGGGTTGGCAGTCTCGGCGTATTGGCAGGGTTTTTGATTCTTTCTTTCTATAGTGTAATTGGTGGCTGGATCGTTTGTTACATCTGGAAGGCCCTTACCGGTGCTTTTAATACGGCCGACGTAAAAGTGCTCGGAGATATGTTCAGTGATTTTACTTCCAGCGCGGGTGGGCCCATTTTTTACCATGCTGTTTTTATGCTGATGACAATGGGTATCGTTATTGGCGGAATTAAAGACGGTATAGAAAAATACTCAAAAATCATGATGCCGGCATTGTTTGTCATGATGATTCTTATTATGTTGCGTTCTATAACTCTCGATGGCGCAATGGCGGGCGTAAAATTCTTTTTGACCCCTGATTTTTCAAAGATTACCGGTGGCGTTGTGTTGTCGGCTCTCGGCCAGGTATTCTTTTCGCTGAGTCTCGGAATGGGCTGCATGATTACCTATGGCAGCTATCTTGATAAAGATGCTGATATTCCCCAGTGCTCAATGATAATACCTCTGATTGACACCGGTGTTGCTCTGCTTGCAGGTCTGGCCACTTTGCCCGCTGTTTTTGCATTTGGATTTTCGCCCAGTGCCGGCCCGGGTATGCTTTTTATTACGCTGCCTGCTGTTTTTTCTAAAATGCCGATGGGGTCGGTGGTTGGTGTCGCTTTTTTTCTTCTGGCGCTTTTTGCTGCCGTAACCTCATCTATCTCTCTGCTTGAGGTTTGTGTGTCATACGTTGTTGATGAGTGGAAGTGGACGCGAAAAAGAGCCACAGTTACTATTTCATCATTGATATTCGCTCTTGGGGTGCCCTGTTCTTTGAGTTTTGGCCCATGGTCACACATTATACTGCTGAAAGGAAAAAATATTTTTGACACGGTCGATTTTATCGCGACTAATGTGCTTTTGCCTTTGGGTGGCATTCTGTTGTGTGTGTTTGTTGCCTGGATATGGGGTTTAAAAGGTAAAGAAGTGGTCACCCGAAGCGAAGACGGCAGCACTTCTACCTCATGGGAAATACCAGAAGCTTTGAAAGAAATCACCAATAACGGAAAAATCAGTTTTCCTCTGGCTTCTGTATGGGTTTTTCTTATGAAATGGCTGGCCCCGGTGGCAATTACGGTGGTGTTTTTGCAAGGAATTCTTGGCTGAAGTTTTCGGCCGCAGACAGCTGTAATAAAAGACAGAGAAATTTTCAGTCCCACATCCCCAAAATAGCAGCGCTATTTTGGGGCTGCTAATGTCTCTTGCTGTCAGGGCTTAATAGCGTTACAATTGTGTGACTGGTTGTTAAATATGTCGCGTCTGTGAGGTGCTGCGATGTTTGTTGCGAATAGAGCTTTTGTGGCAAGACTGCTTATTATTATTTTGATTTTTGCTGCAAATGGCAATGTTTTTGCTG
>SABV01000682.1 GCA_009928855.1 Erysipelotrichia bacterium
CCATAGAAGAGTTCGACCGCGAAAAAGCATGGTGGAACAAACGCAAAACCAGTGAACACGCATGGAAAGTGCCGGTTGAAGAAATCGTTGCCCGCAATTACAACCTCGACTGCAAAAACCCGCATGTAACCGAAATCAATCACCGTGACCCCGAAGAACTGATGGCCGATTACCAGAAGATCGTCGCACAGCTGCAAGCCGCACAGCAGGCCCTCAAATCAGAACTGATCGCCTGTCTGGGAGACAGTAAAGTCAATGAGCAGTAAGCAATCAAAGAATAAAGAGATGACAATCGTCCGATCTTCTGCTGCCGAATACCTTACTTTTATTGCGGCAAGCGGCAAGAGTGGAGTCGAAGTTGTCTATGCTGATGAAAACATCTGGTTAACCCAGAAAATGATGGGGGTTCTTTATAATGTCGAAACGCACACAATCAATTATCACCTGAAAAAGGTTTTTGCTGACAGCGAGCTCGAAGAAGAGTCAGTTATTCGAAATTTTCGAATAACTGCCGCTGATGGCAAAAGTTATAATACTCAGCACTATAATCTGTCTGCCATCATTGCGGTTGGCTACAAGGTTAACTCCGAACGCGCCGTTCAGTTTCGCAAGTGGGCGACTGCTATTATTCAGGAGTTCACGGTCAAGGGCTTTACCATGGATGATGAACGCCTGAAAAATGGCGGTTCTCTGCTTTCTGACCAATATTTTGAAGAGCAGTTACAGAGAATCAGAGAGATTCGGCTTTCTGAACGCAAGTTCTACCAGAAAATTACCGACATTTATGCGACTTCAATTGATTATGATGTCACAGCTCAAGCGACCAAACGCTTTTTTGCTGCTGTCCAGAACAAGCTACACTGGGCTATTCATGGTCAGACTGCTGCTGAACTGATCGTTGACAGGGCAGATCACAAAAAGAAAAACATGGGTTTATCGACCTGGAAAGATGCACCAGGCGGCAAGATTCAGAAATTTGATGTGTCTGTAGCCAAAAATTACTTAACTGAAGGTGAAATGGCGCAACTGCAGCGTCTGGTGTCAGCCTACCTGGATATTGCTGAGAGTATGGCACTTCGAAAAACTCCAATGACGATGGAAGATTGGGAAACGCGACTTAACCGCTTTATTGAAGCTGCCGATCGTGATGTGCTTAATGATGCGGGCCGGGTAACGGCTGAAATTGCCAAAGCTCACGCCGAGAGCGAATTTGAGAAATACAGAATTACCCAGGATCGCTTATATG
>SABV01000204.1 GCA_009928855.1 Erysipelotrichia bacterium
TCTTTTGCATTGTCTTCTTCGAATGCCGGGTTTGCAAGGTTGACCATTGAAGTTGGCGGCAGAACGGTCGAAAAAGAAATTGCCTTTATCGATCGATACCCACCTAATGCTCCTGGGCAGCCGCTTCCTGATAACCTGTTGAATAATAACGGTGTATTCAGTCTTTTCTGGAGTGCCGCAACTGACCCGGCTAATTCAGGTATTGCTCAATATGGTATTGAATACAGCCTTAACGGTGGTGCATACGCTTTTCTGGCGTCGTCTACAACATCTTCGTTTATGACTTCGGGGCTACCCGAGGGCAAGTATACCTTTAGAGTCAGAGCGGTCGATGGCGCTGGTAATGTTGGTGCATACAGTGCCGCAAGTTCGCAGGTGGAGGTTAACACAACACCGCCTGTGGGTAGTATTGTTGTTAATGGAGGTTTGTCAAATACGGCGAATCCCACTGTTTCTTTGGCGCTTTCTGCGAGTGATCCTCAAGGGGTTGCAGATATGGCATTCAGCAACGATGGTGCAACCTGGGGTGCGTGGGTCCCTTATTCAACTTCGCAGTCATGGGTGCTTTCGGCCGGCGATGATAACAAGCTTGTATACGTAAAGTTTCGTGACAGCCTTGGTAATGCCGCTGTTTTTAACGATGATATTCTTCTCGATACTACTGCTCCTATGGGCACAGTTATAGTGAAAACATCGCCTTATTCAAATACAACAAGTCTAACGGTAAGCTTTTTGGCCAATGACACAAGTGGTGTTTCTAATATGATATACAGATTCGATGGTGGGTCATGGGTGTCGCGCAGTTATGCACCGACATTGCCGTGGAGCGTTGCTTTTATGAATGCTACCCATACCGCCGAGGTTCGGTATATCGACTCCCTTGGCAACGTATCAGACATTTTTTCGGGTCAGAACTATGTTGATCTGACAAAACCGACAACTCCGACCGTAACAGACGATGGTGATTATTCACCCTGGATTGATAAACTGCACGCTACCTGGAACGCTTCTGATGCTAATTCTGGCGTAGATCATTATCTTGTCAGAATCGGAACCTCAAAAGGCTGGCAAAATGTAGTTTCTGAGACAGATGTCGGATCAGTTAACGAGTATACCTTCAGCGGCTTAACTCTTGATTTGACAGGCACGAAGACTTATTATTTCACTGTCTATGCTGTTGACAAAGCCGGCAATGAGTCGTCTGCCGGTTATTCTAATGGTATTAAGGGTGGAGACCCGACGCCGCCGACTTCTGTTTCGATAACTGACGATGGCACTTATACTGCCGATAAAACTCAGTTGCATGCAACCTGGACGCAGAGCAGCGACCCAGATTCGGGTATTGACTATTATGAATTTTCGGTTGGCACTTCTGCCGGTTCGACCAATGTGGTTGGCTGGGCGAATGTTGGCACCTCGCTCAACTATACCAAAACCGGGCTTAATTTGAGTCATAACCAGATCTATTATATAAATGTGCGAGTCTGGAACAATGGCGGCACTTCTACGACATCGAGCAGCAATGGTATCAGGGTCGATCTTAACGCTCCACCGGTGCCTTCTCTTACTGCCTTACCAACCTATAGTGCTGCTACCTCAAGATCGCTTACCTGCTCGACGGTAACCGATGATGTTTCGGGTTCTGTGCAGTATTATTTCGAACGTTCTACCACATCAGCTTTTACCAGTGGGCTGGCTAATTCTGGCTGGATTTCGGGTAATACACACACATTTTCTGGGCTTGTTCATGGCACTAAATATTATTACCGTGTCAGGTCTCGCGATGCTGTCAGCAATATGAGCAACTGGTCGACTGTTTTAAGCTCGACACAAGATGCCAACCCGCCGACGGCGACTTCTTATACTGACAACGTAGCCGGTAATAATGACCCTGACCACATCTGGACCAAAGACAAAATAGTGTCGTTTGGTGCTCCAGGTCTTGCAGACGATCTTTCGGGCGTAAAAAATGTTTTTGTCGAACTCTCAGAAACAAGTGCATTTACTTCGACTATCTGGTCTGGCTGGCTGGGCAACACGACGGGGCAGTTAACGCGCACTGTTACTTCGGCTGACGGGGCAACGATTTATGCCAGGGCCAAGTATGAAGACATTGCCGGCAATTTCTCAACCGGCTGGCAGACGAGTGATGGTATTCGCATCGATGTTTCTAACCCGACTGCCAATGCCACTACTGATAGTGTGGCCGGAAACAACGATATCGACCATAATGTTTCGGCTGATGCGAATGTTTATTTTGGCTTTAGTCATTCAGACGCTATTTCAGGGGTTAATAATGTTCGTATTCAGGTCGCAAAAGATACCGGCTTTAGCCAGTTGGTAAAAGACCAGTATCTTGGCAGTGCTGTCACTTCATACCTTTTTTCTGAAGGTATCGACAACGTAACTTATTACGCAAAAATCATGGTAAAAGATCGCGCTGGCAACGATAGCGTCTGGGGTGCCAGATCAGATGGTATTCGCGTTGACCTTACCCCGCCGGCATACAGTACAAATGCTTTTTATATAAACAAGAAGCCTGATGCCGAACTGGGCGAAAGCACTACGGCGACCGCAACTGTTCATCTGACATTTATGGTTACTGACCCAAGCGGCGTGGCATCGGCCAGGGTAAGCAATGATGGAAGCACCTGGACGACATTTTTGAACCCGGCGCTTAACCCTTCTTCTTACACCTGGAACCTGACTTCTTCTGCAGGGTTAAAAACTGTTTACATTATTTTTACCGATAAAGTCGGGCATGCCGGGGCGCCAACTTCTCAGCAGATCGAATATTTTCCGAGTTTTACGATTTTTGTTGGCAGCAGAGACGATCGAACTTACCCGACCGATACTTACGATGAATATACCGGTCAGAATAAATACGGGGCACAGCGCAGTTCAGATACCGAGGCTCCGAACCAGGGCACTTCGCTGAAGCTGGTTAAACCCTGAGATCGTTTACCATTGAAACCACCAGGTGAAGCTTGATGGGTCTGAGCCGTCAGGTACTGTCAGTTCGTTCAAAAACTGTCTTTCCTGAAGTGCGCTGACCGCCTGAGATGGAATTACGATGCTTTTTTCGGTCCAGGCAGAGGCAACGGGCAGAACTCCGGCTGCCGGCGGGGTCCATTTTTCGAGCATCAGGCCATCTATATACACGGTATCGCCGCTTACGGCACCTGCCTGAACAATAGACATGGTCAGGGTAGAAGGTGCGGTTACTGCAAAACTGCCAAAATAACGTTTCCATTCGGTCGAGCTGGCGGTAATATCTGCTACCGGTATTGCTTCGGCATTGCGCCAGACTCTGAGTCTGGCCTTGGCAGTCGCTGAGTCACATCTGGCCCAGAAACTTACGACATAGGTTGAAGTGTTTGCAATGGCTATTTTTTGTTCAGCGCCTTCTGAAGTGAGTTTCCAGCCATCCGGAACATCATCGTTGGCAGTAAAGTTGCCACGCCAGCCGCCAATTACGCCATAATCGACCCCCGAGTCTTCTTCGAAACTCGGGTTTGCGATCAGGTTCTGCACGACTTTCCATTGCATGCTGCCGGTAGCAACGCGCGCTCTTATAAAACTTTCGGCGGCGAGTATGTTGGCGACTTCCGTAGCATTTCCAGCATTCATTGCGGTTTCGAGGGCAGTGCCGGTGCTGCCGTATTTGTAACGATAAAGGTCAATGCCGCGTCTGAGCGCATCAAGGTTAAGTTTCAGGTCTTGTTCTCTGAATCTTTTCAACCGGGTATCCTGCTCTAATACCGCTACTGAGCTTGAGAGCCCCAATACGGTGAAAAAAAGCAGCAGCCCCAATAATATGTAACCTTTTTTGCTTTTCATAATTATTATGATGATACGATATGCCGGCATTTTTGCCAACACATGCCGAGCTGCACAGGGCAAACGCACTAAAACACATTAGATTCTCAATTGAACTGGATTGCCGCGCAGGCAAAAATCGAGTCAAATCAAATGCTTCAGACATTTTGACGCGGTTGCCCTGCTGTTATGGCGCATCGAGATGCACAAATTTCATTTTTAGCAGTTCATTTGTGGGTAGTTTTTAAAATTTTCAACGGGTGCGTTTATGAAACCCTGATCAGTAGAGAAATTATACAAAGCCTGAAGTCTTAGTGTTTTTGTGCCGGCTTGCTTCTTAAGGCAAATTTTGCAGACAATATGGCACATAATATGCTACATTTACAGCAGAGATAGATTTTTGGGTAAAGTTTTTTTGTTTTTTTTATTAAAAGCTAATTTATCAGATAAGGTTTGCCGATTATGTTTCTGGCTATTGAAAAATGTTTAAAAGACCTCTTCTAGGAAAGGTAATCGGACAACCGATAAAATATTAACGTGAAGAAAAGCAAGTCGGGTTTTACGTTACTGGAGCTTCTGGTTGTAGTCGGCATATTAGCGGCACTTGTGGCGCTGGCGTTGCCCTTTTACCAGGATTATGTTAACCAGTCAAGATTGACTGCTGCAGAAGCTGATTTACAGACCTTTAAAAAAGCTCTTGCCATGTATGACCAGCTTGAGCCAACGATGTTTACCGGTGCTAATTTTCTTACTCTGATTGGTAAATATATGCAGGATTACAGAGCATCAACCGATCAGACAATGCCTATAGACCCCTGGGGAAATCCATATCTGTTTAATGTTGCCGCCGGTGCGATCTGGTGTTCTGGGCCGGATGGCACAAGTGATGTCGCTGCTAACTCCCGAATAGCGGTTGATGATGACATTCTTGTAACCTGGAAACCAGAGTTCTTCGTTTCGAGTGTCAGGCGTGTTAATACAAGAACTCTTGAAATAATTTTCTCTCGCAAGGTTGAATTAAGTGGCGCTGGAGCTTTAACTGCGGCTAAAGTTACCGTTGGGGCTAATGCCGGGACTTCTATGCCAAAGGTTTCTGATACTGTTTTCAGGGTTGGTTTTGCTGCTGATCTGCCGAATCCGGGGCTTGCGACCACTGTCACTATTGACACAGGAGTCACTGCGCAGGATGGTCGTACATTGGTGGTGGCGGCAACAAAACCAGATGGGTCTGCTGCTAATATAGCAAAATACTAAACGGCGTGTCTGCTGCATTTCGCTCTGGTTTTACACTTGTTGAAGTTATTGTTGTTTCGGCTTTGATTCTGCTCGTTTCGCTGCTGGGTTTTCAGACTGCCGATGTTGTCTCTCAGCGCGAAAAAGAAGACAGATTGCGCTCATCGCTTCTTGAGATGCGATTAGCAATGGACCAGTATCACCAGGATCATCTTAAATTTCCAGATTCAATTCAGCAGTTGATAGATACTCCCAGGGTTTTTAAAAGTACTACCTACGGTCGTTATCTGCGCCGCTTTCCATTGAATCCGCTGGATGCGAACTTTCCACCCGCCCGCCGCTGGGAAGTTTCTGGCAAAACCTCTCTGGCCGGCACCACCGATATCTGGACAGAAATCACTGATCCGGCTGCTACAATTGGTATGCCGATCGTAGACATTCGTTGCCCTCCCGATGCCGGCACAGGATTAAACGGTATTCCCTATCAAAGCTGGTGACCTGTTCAGGTCTGTGGGAGCTTTATTGTTCTAAGTTTTGGTGGCTGGGCTTGGCCATTGTTTTCGGGTTTGCTCAATATGCCTTTATTGCGAGCTTCTTCGAGAAGTCTTCTGGCAATCAGGCCTTTCTCTAAGGCTAGAACTTCTGCTGCCATCGCACAATCTTCGGCTTTCAGCGAGAAGAGCATGCTTTGCAGCTGGTTGAGCCCTTCTGCCTGACCGGCTTTCCATCTTATGAGTGCCGATAATGCTTTGTCTTTTACGGTGCTGCCGGTTTCTGCTTTTTTTATCAGCGGAGCGATATTTGATCTGAAAAAATCAATATGACTGGCAATTAGTTTTAATGCAAGGTGTCTCACCTCGGGTTCTTTTCGGTCTACGCCCGCTACTATCCAGGGTAGAAATGGTTCCCAGTCGGTAAAAAAGTCTGCGGCCATGAGCATTTTTGCTGCAATTCCAGGCGCTACAGTTGAGGGGTGTGCATAGTTTTCTGCTATCGCGAGCAATTTTGCGCTGTCTGCCGGTTCGAGTAACTTGAGAATTGAATCGGCATATTTTTCGTCACTGCTTTTAAGGTAAGATTCGATTACGGCTCGCAGCCCGAGAGTGTCGCGCAGCAGACAGAGTGCTCTGGCTGCGCAACTGGCAACCGGCATGCTGGGGTCGGCAAGAGCATCGATCAGAAATACTACGCGTCGGCTGAGAGGCAGTTCGCCGGTAATATAAACGGTTGCGGCTCTGGTAGCGATATCTGGTGCCGTGAGCCTTTTTATTACGAGCTCTTCAAGCTCGGCTTCGTCGATGAGCGTTGCCAGGCCTTTAATTGCTTCGTTTTGCACTCGCAGAGCCTTATCTTCGAGAAATGGCTCAAGCAGTTCGTGAAGGTTGTCTTTGCCAAGCAACCCGGCCGATCTGACCGTATTAGCCCTTACTCTTACATCTTCGTGGTTCAGATAAGGCTTTATATATTCGAGCCCTATATTCATACGGGCGGCCGCAGTTACGGCCGAAGCCAGAACAAAGACGTCCTGTTCGT
>SABV01000683.1 GCA_009928855.1 Erysipelotrichia bacterium
TCGGCATCGCCAAGGCGCCCCTGTTTAACCATAGCATCAGCGAGATTCAGCATTGCAAAAACATCTTCTTTTATCTCGACCGCTTTGCGAAACTGCTCTTCAGCTTTTGCGTAGTCTTCCATGGCGCGATAGCAGTCGCCAATAAGAAACCTGCTCTGAAAACTTTTTGAATCTGCCGCCAAAGCCTTTTCAAATTTTTCAACAGCATCAGCATATTTGCCGGTATTGAAAGAAATGACACCCAGATGATGCCAGGCCTTTGCATTTGCCGGTTCTACGGCAATAATTTTATTAAGCATTTCTGTTGCTGAGGCATAGTTTTCTTCGTCTATTTTTTCGATGGCGAAGTCAAGAGGTGTTTTTTCTTTAGGGGGAGCAATGTCGCGCGTCTGAGTGCTTATAACAGGCTCTCTTGCGACATCCCTGCTCTGATAACCGCCCACTACAACATCTTTGGCAATCCGCCCAACCGGGTTCTGCGCAGCAATCTTCTGCTTTTCTCTGGCAATTTCGCTCTGAAGCTGATCAACAATGGCAGAATATTGTTTTTCTGACGGCTTGCGGGCGACAAGTTTGCGTGCGTGCTCAAGAGCTTTTTCACGATTTCCACTCATCGCAAGGCTGAAAACAAGGTAATAGCGTGCCTGATCATGCTCAGGCACCATATCTACCACCTGACCAAGATAATCAGCCGCGCCACTGTAATCTTTGGCCGCATATAGCTTGAGACCCTGGTCAAGCAGAGCCGGTGTAAGATCCTGGGCGCGCATCTCAGTATTGCAAAAAACCATTGCAAAAAATATCAGCAAAAAAGCAACTGGAGTCTTTTTCCAGACATTTGTCATATTGATTCCTCTAATTTCAGGACTCGTTCAGATAGTCTATGCTCTCTTCTTCGCTGGCTACCTGTTGGGCCGTAAAAAAAAGTCCGGACATCTCTAGAACAGTTGAATGATGTTTATCCAGACCCCACACTGCTATTTGTCCGGCGAAATCATCAACTACCGTGCCGCTTATATCAAGCAATGCGGCCACGCCAGGACTACTTATCAATTCTATCGCAGAACAATCAAACACGAAGCGAGACAGTCCTGAATCAAGACATTTCTGTATATGCACTTTCAGGCCGGTGCCTCCGGTTCCTTCGAGGTACCCCTTGAGCCTGAGAATCTCAATATTACCACGCGTTTCAGAAGAAAAAGAAAACTGTTGATACATAAAACCTCCAACAATGAACAAGCC
>SABV01000684.1 GCA_009928855.1 Erysipelotrichia bacterium
GGCGAAGCTCTCATCGGCGTTCATCTGATATGCCTCAACGACAGAGAGAACAGACCTTATGACCAGATCATCTGGTCTTCCGGCATTCAAAATGAAATTGTCTTCTGTGGCGGAATCGCCTGTAACTACATGATGCTGCCCAAACGCCTCGAAGATTTTGGCAGAATTGAAAGCTCGTGCAAACTTCTTAAAGCCCCGTTCTTCATGTATCATTCAGCCATGGCCGGAAAAAAAGACGATAAAGAACCTTCACTGGCTGTGCAGATGATGGAAAACATGCGCGGCTACCTTCTGACCGCCGGAAAGGTCTCGGGCGAAGATGAATAAGAAATCTGCAAAAAACCGGGGCATGTCGATGATAGAACTCATGGTCGGGGTTACCATTTTTGGTCTGGCCATGTTACCCCTGATGTGGATGGGAACAACTCAAACACGTGGTGCTTATTCAGTCGGCAAACACATGATGGCAGGGCAGATTTCGGCGAGTTTTTTAGACAGTCTGCTTGGGTTGCCATATAACGAGTGCCTGAAAAAAATAAAAACGCTTGCAGGCGAAGGCAAGATGCGTGTTCTCGACAATGAAGACCTGCAAAAAACCCTTGAAGCAGTCAATGACAGCAGCATACAAAAAGACATGGAGACATCGTTTCGCTATTTCCGTTATCAGTTTGGTTATGACCACGATGAAGCGGGTAGAATACTCCGCCTCAACCTTGAAGTATTCTACCGGGTAGAAGAATCAGACGAAAAATCAGAGCAGTCGGTAAAACTTTCGGTTCTGAAGCATGGAGCGGGAAATGGCTGAGATGTTTTCAGGGCGACAGAAAAAGGGTATCAGCATGACTGAAATAGTCATTGTCATGGCTATTTCAAGCATGGTAATGACAATGGCCATGTTGATCATGAATCGAACCACACGCCACTTCAAAAAGGGCACCGATATGCTCAATATCCAGAGGCTCATGGATAACATAGTAGAACGCATCAGAACAGATGTAAGGTCACTCAAAAAAGTTGTTCCGGCCGAATGCAATGAAAATTCATTTTCGTTTTTTGCAATTCGAGACGGCGAAGAACGCAAAATTCGCTACACCTATGACAAAGAAAAGCAGACTCTTTTTCGCAATGAAGAGGGTAAAGAATCTAATTTTCATGGTTCGCGGCAGGTAAAGTCTTTTGTGTTCAAGCAGCAAACCGATGGTTCTGGGCGTTTCAATGTTCTAAACGTGATCATGCAGTT
>SABV01000205.1 GCA_009928855.1 Erysipelotrichia bacterium
ATCAGAATCACTGAGAGCATCGGCCCTGGTCTGTTCTACATCGGCAAAAAACGCTTTTGCCTGCTCCTGCATCTGGGCTTTAATATCGTCAAACGCTCCATCAGCTTCGCCATAAGTAGCTTCAAGTTCTGCAAAAAAATCATTTGATTCTTTAAGAAAGTTTTCGAGCGCCTCAGGGCTGAGATCGGCAAGCCCTTCAACGGCGTCAAAGAACTCACCGGCGGTTTCTGAAGAAATATCAAGCGATTTATCGGTGCCGTTCATAAACGAACCAACAGCATCAATAGAGAGCTTAAAGCTGCCCGCAAAGGTTTCTGCAACCCTTCCACTCAGCTCTGCAAACCTGGTGGCGCCTGACTGACCCATCTTAGCCTCAACCTTTGAGCTCAGTTCATAAAAGAGGTCGAACTGAAAGGAAATATTAAGACCTTCGCTTACAGCGCCAGTAGACGATGTGTTTTGCGATGATTTTTCTGTGGCAGATTCTTCAGGCAGCTGAGTAGAAGTTCTCTTGAATACGTCTTTCTGACGGGCCAGAGGAATCGCAGAAGATTCTTCTTCGGGAGCTCTGACAAACTTTTCACGGGTATCAGACTGAAGCTGATCCAGTAGTGACCTTCCCTGGTCGGTTGTTAGCTTGATGTTCATTTTTCTGCCTCCTTGCAGCAAAAACGGGTACAACTCACCCTTTCTTAGATTATCGGCAAAAAGACACGGGCAGATAAACAGCCATACAGGAGAATATAGACATAAAAAACCGATCACAAACCAAAACAACGAGCTTCAACGCAAAATTATCCATTTTGCTGCCATTATCGCAACATTTATAAAAAACAGCTCATATTGAGAAAGTAAAAAGCTTAGAGAGAATCGCCGGCGCGGCCACCTTTATAGGTTTTTTTATAACTTTTGCCGCTTGGCATCGGAGGAAAAGACATCTGACCAGCTGCCTGAACAGAGGTCATGTTTCCATACCATGTATAAGTGCGCGTTATGGGGTTCAACATGGCGTAAAGCTCTGCTCTACCGTCTGAATCAGCATCAACATAGATTTTATCAGAAATGCCGTCAACATCAAGATCGTATTCCCACTGGTCTATACGACCGTCAAAGTTGCGATCATACTGATAATCATTGTAACGGCCATCGAAGTTACGGTCGGTAGCCCAGTAATCAGCCCGACTGTCGGCATTTCGATCAGCGATAATCAGGTCGATGCGACCATCTCCGTTACGATCATACTGGCCGGCGCTCTGAATATAGTTACCGGGGTGAGCATACGCCATATCAGGATTTACTGATTCGGCAGCAGGGGCTGATTCCCACTCGTTAAGGCTTGCCTTAACCTGAGAAGCAACGACTGCCAGAATGGCTATTACCAAGCCAAAAATTAAAACAGGTTTTCTGTTAAACATAGAAACCTCCGTGTAAGGTCATGACGAGAGAGAGTACAAAAAAGCGAAGGTTTCGCAAGGAGATTTTTTTAGAAAAATAAATAGTAACCCAGTAATGTTGTTACAAGCGTTGTCGGAAGCAATAAAATCAGGCGGTTGTCTGCGACCCCTCTGTGTTTAAGGGCAAACATGGCAACAGCGGCAAGTAATGCCATCTCCATGGTTACCGAAGGAACAGACAATGCAAGCAGCAGAATTGCTATTGTGTTGTATAGATACTGGTTCTTGTCGTGTGAACTCAAGAAAAGATTGTTCAGAACAGAAAGGGTCACAACAGCACTCGATACTATCGCAAAACCGAGAAACAAAGGCTGACTGATAGCAGCGGCAACACCAAAACGCTCTATTACAGATATAACCTGACGGATATCTGAACAAAAAGCATTCATGGCAAACGGTTTTAAATAGGCGATAATAAAAGCAGCCGCAGTGGTTGCAGATGTTATAACAACACAATACAGGCAGTCAGAAAGTTTTTTAGAACGAGTTTCAGGCACAGCAACAGGCTGAATCTGGTTATGCGAAAGAATTAAAGTGATGGCTGCCGGTAGAATAAGAATTGCTGCAATCAGCCAGCTCCAGATTCCGGTGCTTTCACCGGGTACGACTGCAAGAAAAAAATGTTTTATTGTAACTTCTATACCGACAAAAGCGAAAAGCAGCAGCATGGTTTCGACACGCTTCTGATAAGCGGTCTGGCGAGCCTGCTCATCAATGCGATAAAAAATTGCTGTTGCTGCCTTTATAAATACAAGAATTGTGAGGCATACAAAAACGATAAAACTATATAAATTGAGCCACGAAAAGCTTTTAATAGGCACCGCGATGAGCATAAGACCAAGCGCCGCGAGTTTTCCGACAAAAGAGGAACGCTGCTGCATAATCTTACTGTCGAATCTTGCAAATACCGCTGAAAGACTTACCGACACACCGACACACCCAGCAGTAAAAAGCATCGTGCTCAACATTGCAAAAAAAGCCACCTCGCGGGTGTAACTCATAAAATCAAAAATAGCCAGGGTTGCCGGCATAAACAGGCATTCGGCAATCACCAGCCAGAAAACAAACTTTCGCCATAAAATTTCTGTTGGTGCCAATGGCAGGGTTTCGAGCAATGAAATGGCCTTACCTTCGCTGCCAATAGTATTAAGCGGACCAAATGCACAAAAATACATAACCGAGCCGTATACGATGTTAAGAACCGAGGTCGATGTGCTTAAAGTAAAAGCTTTTCTTAAAAAATACACTTCAAGAAGAATGAGTGTAATCGGCATCAAAATTGCGTTTATGAGCAAATTAAAATCGCTGGTTAAAAGAACAACTTCTTTCTGAATCAATCCGCGGAAAAATTTTCGACGGGGTTTTACCAGACCGGAGCTGTTGGAATGCGAAAAGCTCAGCCAGTTCAATTTTATTGCAGCATGAAAAAGGCCGATTCCGACAGTTACACACAGCCCCCAGAAAGCCGAAAACTTAAAAAACTCAGCAGAAAATTCACCACGCAACAAGCTTACTGTCAGCCATTTAGCCGGAAGCAGAATTTTAAATAAAGTTGGGCTGAGGGAATCTAGATTTTTAAATACCCACATCACTGATTCGACAGGAAAATTAGAGGCTATAAGGTAAGGAACCAGCGTAAGAAAAGCGCTAAGATAGCCCGCCATAGAAAAAAAATTGTTGATAGTAGTCGTCTTGCAAAATCTGCCAAGCACAATCATGCATAAGTTGATCGCCAGACCAATAAGCAGGCTGATTTGCAAAAAAAACAATAAAGACAGCAGCAAGGCCTGAAAACTAAAAACCTCACGACAGGAAATTCCTATAAATGCGCTAAAAATGATGAGAACACCGAGGTAATCGCTGATAATTCTTTCAAAAAGCTTCACACAGATCAAACTAAGCGGTGAAATAGGCAAAGCAGAAAGAAACGAAAAGTCAGAGCTCATCTGGCCTGTATTTATCGTGTGCCCGGTGATAAGATCGCCGGTAAATACGATAAAAACGACGTAAACAGTTATAGCCGCAAGCAACCATTCGATAAGATCGCCAGAGTATGGAAGAGCCTCAAGGGCAACAATCAGGTCAGAAGCGCTCTCTTTAATAATCACCGCACTGATCAGCACGCTCAAAGCGATACCGATGGTTTTGCCGAGTGAAGCCCAGTTTTTAAGACTGCACAAAAGCAGTCTGAGCTTGAGTCTGCAAAGCAGAGACGATGAGCGAAAAAACGAAATCATTTCAGGTGCGCCTTTACCCATAAAATCAATTTTAACAACAAGCCGGCCCCTTGTCACAGTTAGCGAATAAAATGCTAACTCAGTATTGGCAGAAGACTAAAAATTTTTATGGCAGGATTCTTCCAGATAGTATGCTTCTTCTTCCATGGGTATGTCAAAGTCTTTGCTTTTGCCGTTTGCGTCGGCCCAGGCGCATTGCAAACCCCAGTTGATGCTCCAGGCCGTATCGTCAACCCAGCCATCGCCAATTTTTTTGTCAAAGCCAGAGACAAGATTGCCGATTCGCAGTGGCGACATGGCATCGCGGCGATACTGAAAAGTGTGAACAATTTCGTGGCCAGAATGCTGGCCGGCACTGTTTGTCGTAAAAGTATTTGCCGTGCTGTAAGCAAGCGCTCCAGAGTTATTGAGCGTACCGTCAGTATTACTATCTCGTTTAAAAGCCATGGTTCCGTATCTAAAGCTTCTGCCCCAGTCTATTTTTGAGCCTTCGCACAGATGCACAATAGGTGCCACAACACCATTCAGGCCGAGCTTGAACCTTATTTTTTTCTGATCGGCAATTAACCATACGGGGCCGATATCCATTCTAAAAACGAACTTGTCACCGGCAGATTCTGCAAGCGAAGACCCCAAATTAAGCATCAGTTTCGCCTGCCATGCATGCAGAGCCGATTTGTCTTCGATACCCGGAGCCAACTTGAAGCTCTGCTGCATCATGTAACCACCAAAAGCAGCCTGAAGAACAGCTTTTTTGATAGAACTTCCATTATAATGGGCTCTCAGTGCAGCCATGACAACCGGAACACCAATATTTATGAATGCAAGCTCTTTTTCGCTGAACGCTTTAACCCTGGGAAATGGAGCAGAAACAAGCATAGCGAGGACAAGGATGGGAACCAGCCAGAGAAAACGACGGCCGGATATATGCAAAGAGGCACCTCTGATTCTTATATTTACATTCGCAAGGCTGATCGGAAAAAAGCGCCAATTTGTGAACGTAAAATAATGCAAATTTACAAATCAGGGAAGCTGGTAGAAAACCTGCACTTTGCTTTTCCAGATCAGGTTTTGTGAGCCGGCGATATAAGCAAGACGAAGACTCTGCACTTTAAAAGTTCTGGCGTATGGCGATACTTTGCGCAAAAAGTCGTTGAGGGTTTTAAAGTCGCGAACAGATATTTCATAAACTGTTTCAAGCAGCTTATTTTCGGGCTCCCGTTCTTCTGTATCGCTTATGGCAACGTCAATCTCTTCAGAAAGCGATTTAACAAACTCTCTGATATCAGAAATCGGCCTGGCTGAAGCATTTTCAACAGACATTCCGTTGATAGCAAATTTTATATCGAGTGTTTTTTTTTCTGCCGAAGATGATGCCGGTGAGACGAGTTCGACCTCGGCACTGGAGGCTTTTTTTAACAGTTCGACAATAGCGTTTTCATCTGGAGCGGCAGAGAATATAAGGTTCAGGGTCACCCACACACGACCAGCTTCAGCAGAGATATTCATGCAATTCAACTCTACAATATTCTGACTTGAAGGGTCGAGCAGCAGACTTTCGATTACATCGCAGGTTTTTTCAGAGGCAGAGACGGGTATCTGACGAAAAACACCGCGCACCCACGGAGTTTCGACTGGTTCGGGTGATACTGTCTTAAGTCTTTCGATAAAAGTGGCAATTTTGGGATTCTGTGGATCTTTATCGCGGGCAATGGTAATGTTGTGCCATGCCACAAGGTGCTCTTTTAGGCGGGCAGCGATAACAGCCCGCATAAAACGGCCACTCTGGTTATCTGGTTCACGATCAAAAACCAACTCAGCTTCTTCTATAGCCTTCTGGTAATTTTTTTTCATAAAGTGGCGATTTGCCAGCTTCATGTGAACGGCGATATGGCGCTTGTCGGCCTCGCTCAGAGTTTTTTCTGTGGTGTCCATTGAACGCCCGGCTGGCTGAGAGGGTAATACCAGGTCGATGCCACGTTGAGAAGCGTCAGGCGATCTCTCAGATGAAGTTTCGCCTATTTCTCCGGTGTAACGCCGCGCTTTTTCTTCGAGTTCATCCCAGTTGACGTCGGCGGCGCAGGCAAAAGCAGCGACCAGCGAAAAAACGCAGACAAAAAAATATTTTTCCCTCATACAACTGACCCCGGCAAATCAAAATTCGCGTTTTTACGCAGCAGAAGCGGCTATAGCGTCTACGGCTTCCTGGAGCGTAGCGTAGCTTTCGCAAAGAGTTAACACGCCGGTCATTTGCAAAGCAGTCTGGGTAAGCTTACTCAGCCCGGTAATTGCAACTTCGCCTTCGTTATAGTCGATAATCTGCACCATGATGTCGAGAAGAGTCGAAAGACCGGTACTGTTTATAACAGGGGTTTTTTCGAGATCGAAAACAAAATGCACATTGCCCTTGTCAATAAGCTCAACGCATCTATCCCTGAAGATCTTGCCTCCGGCGTCATCAAGGTAGCCCTGAGTTTTAACAACCGTAACCCTGCCACTATGTAAAATTTCAATATTGAATTCACTCATAAGCTCGATGATAGGTATCAATACGCAGCCCTGTCAAGTACATTCTACGGTCAGTCTGGTTCGAAAGGATTTGCCGGTTGACTATTTTTAGAGTTTGTTTATGTTTGTTCATGTCTGTTAGTATTTGTATGTTGAAGTTAATAAAAATAAACAACGAGGAAAACTATGGCAAACGAAGTAAAAAAAGTCACATTTATGGGCAACCCGCTTACTCTTATAGGGCATGAGGCGGTGCCAGGCAGTATGTTCCCGCAGAATATAACCCTGCTGACCAATGATCTCAAACCATTTGATATATCAAAAGAAGCAGGAATAAAAATCATCACCACTGCTCCATC
>SABV01000685.1 GCA_009928855.1 Erysipelotrichia bacterium
CATTAAAACCAAATCCTCCTGAAAGTAATTGTGCAAATCATACTTATCATAGGATGATTTTATTCGTCAACTTTTTTTTAATAAAGTGTACGGTTATTTTGTTTATTTTTTTACGGTCTCTGTCTGAGCTTTCGTGACTGCCGCTGAATTAGCGTGAAGTCAGAAAAGTTTTAAAAACCCCATTACGGTCATGGCTGTTAAAGGCAGGATCAAAAATGATCCCATGAGCATCATGGCTGCATATTCTTCCATGACTGCGAACGAATCAAGCTCTACTTTATCATCAGGAAAGATTGCGTAGCGCAGCGCGGTAGGCACAACAGCGCGCCAGAATGTACGGCCGGTATAATGGTAAAAAATTGCTTCGGCAGTCAGAAAACCGCAGAAAAAAAGTATCAATACCAGCATTAAACCCGCAACCTGCATAAAATCTCCATGTTTGCCAGAGTCTTATACAGATATATCGGCGTTTCAGGGCAGCAACTTAAACAGAATAATTCATTATTATGCTTTACGCTGAAGCAAAAAAAGATATTGCGTGATCGAAAAATTTCGTTTCTGCTTTTTTTGCGTTTAATGCCTGTCTTGGTAACGTTTTAACTCTTTATCTCTTTTGCGGTCAGGTAACAGGCTGGGTCAGGCATCCAGGGGTCGCCGTATACTCTGACTGCTCTAACGCGCATCGAGCCGCCGCACATCTTTAAAAAACGGCATGATGCGCATTTGTCTTTTAACAGAGGCAGCCGGTTTTTAAGCCCTGCCATAAGTTCGTCTGATGTGTCTTGCCATATCTGCGAAAACTTGCGTTTTTTAACGTTGCCAAAGGTTTTATCTTGCCAAAACTGGTCGGGGTGCACATTGCCGGCCCAGTCAATATCGCCGATGCCGACGCCGGTAGAATATGCGCCGCCGCCGTTCCATTCGAGCAGTTTTTTGACTTCTTCTGCTCTGGCAGGGTCTTCCTGTTGAAGTTTCAGATAAATGTAGGGGCCATCGACATGGTTGTCTACTGTGAGAATGTCGAGATCAACACCTGCTTCAATCGCTGTGCGGGTGCGTCTGCAAATTATGTCGAGTGCCTGCCGCGTTTCTTCGTGAGTCAGGTCATCTTCGCTTTTGCCTCTGCCTGAGTAAACCAGATGGTAAAAACATGCTCTCGGAATCTTTTCTTCAAGCAGAAAATCAAATATTTTGTCGAGATCGCGAACATTCTGCCTTGTCAGAGTCAATCGCAA
>SABV01000686.1 GCA_009928855.1 Erysipelotrichia bacterium
GATTGTTATTCTTTTTATCGAGCCGATCGTAACGATGCTCAACAAACTCGGGTCTTTTGTTCCCCAGCTATTTGGCGCGCTTCTCATTCTTCTTTTTGGCTGGATTATTGCCAAAGTTTTCAGCGGTTTCGCACAGAAAATACTTGATCAGGTCAAGTTTAATGCTTTCTCTGACAAGATTGGTTTCTCTGCAATGCTCACCAAGGGTGGAGTAATGCTTTCGGCTTCTTCTTTGCTGGCTGGCCTGGTTTATTGGGCGATGATGCTGCTGGTATTTACTGTTGTAGTTGATTCGATGGGGCTGGTTGTTGCGGCGCATCTTCTTGAAAGAGTCACCGGATTTATCCCGAATGTTATTGCAGCGGTTTTTGTGGCTTTGATTGGTATGTTTTTCGCCAATCTTATCTATAGCATCATCAAGGCGGCAGCTTCCAATATTGATGTTTCGCGTGCCGAATTGCTTGGTTCAATCGCCAAGATTGCGATTCTGTTATTTACAACGGTTATGACTTTTGAGCAGTTGAGAATTTCCACATTTTTTGTCAGCACGACGTTTCAGATCTTTTTTGCGGCTTTTTGTCTGGCTCTCGGGCTTGCATTTGGCTTGGGTGGCAAAGATCTGGCAGCCAAGATTCTCTGGGATTTCTATAACAAGCAGAATATTGGCAAGTAAGTATTAAAATGATTTTTTAAAAGAGCGCAGGCCAAGTTTCGGCCTGCGCTCTTTGTTTTTTAGTTCATTTAGCCGCTCGCCATTTATGAGGATGACCTCGATGCTGATGCAAGCCTTTTGTCTGGGGTTTTGTTCATGCCTGTTCCAGTTGTTTGTTTTGCGTGAGCTTATGGCCGCTCTGGGCGGCAATGAGTTGGTGTATATGCTTTGTCTGGCTGGCTGGATGGCAGGGATAGCTTGCGGCAGTATTTGGTTAAAAAGCTCCTCTGCATTGCTTTTTGGGCTGGCGGCTGTTCTGGCTCCGGTAACAGCATTGGCAGCGACTGGCGTGCGTTTTGGTCTTGGGCTCATGCCAGGACAGCTTCCTGATCCATTGATCAGTGCTCTGGTTGCGTTCTTTCTGGTATTGCCTGTCAGCGTTGTTTTTGGTGCGGCGTTCTCGGCTTTGACCCGTGAGGTCAAAGGGCGTGTCATGTCTTTGTATGCGCAGGAAGCACTCGGATTTGTTGTTGCCGGGGTGGGGGCGACATTTCTTTTTTTTCCTTTTATTATCATTTTTAA
>SABV01000687.1 GCA_009928855.1 Erysipelotrichia bacterium
GCGTTATGCTTATCAAGCACCTCGAAGTGTTCGGCATAAAGCCTGACAACAACATTGCGGCAGGCATAAGCAGGTGGAATGGTATAGCGAATACTAGAAAAGCTTTCTAAGATCCCTTCTAGGTTCGCAACTGGATTCTTCTGACCAAGGGAGTTTATAGCCCATATTTCAAAGCCTGTATTCCTATTTCACTTTCTACAACCAGACCCGGTTCCATCAGAGCCTTGTCTATCAGACACCCGAAATGGTTTACTTCGGCAGACCCGAGGTCAAACTGGCCGCATGAACATCACTTATAAATCACAAAAACTTGACCAATCAATTCGGGCCACCGCTCTTTTTCAACATTTCAGGATTCTCGGAACAATTGAGAATTGGTCGCGAGTAAGACAAGCATTTCTTTTGGAGCACTAATGCCAGTCATGACCGGAAATGGCCAGACGGGCGCGGGTGTTGCGTAAGCAAGACCCGTGATCCGGCCGGTTTTTCCGCGTCTACGCACTCGTTATGCAATCTTATTTTCTTTTTTGCCAATGAAGTGGGTTTTGACGTAAGTGCATTATGGACAAAATTAAAATTTCATCGTTTTCTTCTACGCTGTAGACAATGCCAAATGGAAAACGATTTACCAGGCATCTTCTTACGTCATTTTCAATAACCGGCCATCCGCGAGGGTATTCATCAATTGCTTGAATCCCGGTCAAAACCTCTAATGAAAAATCATAGCCAAGACCGGGTTCACATTCCTCATAGTAGCTAATAGCCAAATCAAATTCTGACTCTGCATCTGGATGGAAAGAAAGCTTCATTTATCAAAACGCTCTTTGATTTTGGCAAATACTTCATCTCCAGATATGGCTTTTACTTTACCTGATCGAAGTTCAGCCAGTCTGGACTTTGCAACTTTTATCCAGGCTTTATCAATTTCAGGAGAAGGTCTGTTTAGCGTATGCAACAAAGAATCAATTACAGCAATTCTTTCTTCTGCTGGAAGAGATTCTGCATCTCGAATAACATCTTTAACACCATGCATGCTTAGTTCTCCTCGTTCTTTTTTTTCATTCTATCACATTGCAATCCATCTGCCAATTGGCTTCACAAGCTACGCTTATGGTTTCTATTCTATTTTTTTGCAGTTAAGGTAGAACCGCTGGTTGCCCGAGCGGCCCCCTCACAGATCCCGGCGTGCGGTTTTCTCGCACCGGGCTCCTCAACACAACTCGCTTCCGCG
>SABV01000688.1 GCA_009928855.1 Erysipelotrichia bacterium
CGGTCAGGTTGATCGCTGTTTCAAAAACTGTAGATTCTGAAGTTATAAGAAAAGCGCATGCTCTGGGGCAACTTGATTTTGCCGAAAATCGTCCGCAGGTGCTGAGAGACAAAGTTCGAGAATTGTCGGATTTGGCCGTAAAATGGCACTTTATCGGGCCGTTACAGACCAATAAAATTAAATATGTATACCCGCTTGCCGACCTGGTGCATTCTGTAGATCGTTGCGAATTAATAGAAGCATTTATCGACTGGCAAAAAAAAACCGGCAGAAAATGCCCATGCTTGTTACAGGTTCATATTTCGGGTGAAGAAACCAAGCAGGGATTTGCCTGCGACGAAATTCTTTCAATAATCGCCGCCTATAACAACAACCCCCATCTTGATATTCGCGGCATGATGGGAATGGCAGCCTTTGACTCTGATGAAACTGTCGTTCGCTGCAGTTTTAGAAAATTGAAACAATTGTTTGAAATGAGCAAAAAACTCGAAGGCTCTTCTTACAAGGCCGTCGAACTCTCTATGGGAATGTCTGGCGATTTTGTGCCCGCAATCGAAGAAGGTGCAACCATTGTGCGTATTGGCACGGCACTTTTTTCACAGGAGCCTTGAATGAGACTTTTAATTGAGCTTTTGCGTCTGCTGCAATTTGTAATATTTATAAGGGTTCTCTTGACCTGGATCATGCCTGGCCAGCTTCCAGCGGCAATCAGGCCGGTTGCCAATGTGATAGACAATGTTTTAAGGCATTTTCGGGTTTTGATTCCTATGGGGCCTGGGTTTATCGATCTGGGGCCATTGCTATTGATGCTGCTCCTGGAAGTAATCGCCATGGTGGTGACCAGTATGGCATATTCAGGTTTTGCTTATCAATACTGATCCTCGCCTTTTTTGTTGAGGCAGATTTTTTCGAGCTCAATACTGTCTATGGCAAAAGCTTCCTGTGCTGCACGATTGTGGTTGTAGCCCAGTGCGAGAAAATTTAAATACTGGGTTATGCGCTGCCAGCCAAATTCTGAAACAAGTGTGGTAGCTGTATTTAAAGAAATGCGATAAAGTCTGGCAGCTTCTTCGCGCCCGGGGTTGCTTCTGAATTGTTCGTCAATAAGAGTCAGAGTGTTATTTTTAATGTTTTCGCATGTTTCAACATATCGAACAGGATCTGCGTTGTCATTTTCAAGAATTTGCGCAAGACCCTCGTTGAGCCAGATCGGGCAATTTCCAGAAGATA
>SABV01000689.1 GCA_009928855.1 Erysipelotrichia bacterium
GCCGGTATTTATTCAAGCTGTTCTGATTTC
The DNA here is from genome assembly GCA_009928855.1 of Erysipelotrichia bacterium. GTDB lineage: Bacteria > Muiribacteriota > Ozemobacteria > Ozemobacterales > Ozemobacteraceae > Rifleibacterium. The sequence goes on from SABV01000689.1 coordinate 31, forward strand.
TCGCAACCGATAACAGTCTTCATGCAACCACATTCGCAGACTTTGTCCGCATCCGGAATATCTATAACTCGTTCTTCTCTTGGGAGATGCTCGGCCAGAGGTTTGCGGCCTTTTTTTACTCGTGCATGTGCGGGGATTTGTATTGTCTCCGGCGTTTTAACAGCATCTTCCACTGCAACTGTGATGTCTGAATCTTCACCGAAGTCCATTAAAAACTGTTCTGTACCGTTTTCAGATTTGCTCTTCTCACTTTTTCGGCCAAAAATTAAAGCCCGAAGTGACTGTACCTGCTCTTTTAAAACAGCAATTTCATTGAAACTCTCAATGACTAATTCCTTGAGGAGTTTTGTGTCGTTTGGAAGTTGATCAGCAGCCAGTTTCATGGCTGAAAATATAACACAAAATCAGGCAAAAGTACAGCTCTTAATGAGTTCTTTTGTTCTTTAAACCGCTTGTATTCTATTTTTCAATATACCTGATTGAAGCCAAGTTGTTTGTGGGCTTTTAATTGACCGATATTCAGGCCCTCTACAAGCCAGCCAAGTTCTCTAACCCCGACCGACATAACCTCTTCCCGGTTGTCCGGCCAGATAAACCGCCCCTTTTCAAGCCTCTTCTGCCAGAGGCAGAAGCCATTAAAATGCCAGTATAGAACCTTTATGATTTTCCGACTGCTGTTACTGAAAACAAAAAGACCGTCAGTAAGCGGGTTTTTGGAAAATTCACCTGCTACCAGCGACGACAAGCCGTTTATCGATTTCCTCATATCGACCGGGTTGATGGCGATAAAAACCTGAGTGTTATTGCCGAACATCATAGGGCGACAACCAGTTGTAAAACAGCAGTCAGGCACTTTGCATCAAAACCAGTGGCAATTTCAAGTCGGGAATTTCGACCAAGGGTAATGCTGATGCCGCTTGAATGGTTGCTGTTCTGAGAGGACCCGGCTGAAAGAATATTCAGTGGTAACGCAACCAGATCGAGTTTCGCTGGTAGAACTTCCCTGACTGGAACTTTCTTGTCGGCACCAAGACGGCAAATCTTGTGGTGGGCAAAGGCCTTGTCTCGCAAGCCATGCCGGCGGCAATATTCCTTCTGGCTCAAACCACTTAAACGCCAGGCATCAACGTGCATGTTCCAAAACGAAATGGGGTGTTTAATCGGTGCTCTACGCTTCATAAATGCTCCTGTAAATGATG
>SABV01000690.1 GCA_009928855.1 Erysipelotrichia bacterium
AAGGCAATTCAGATGGTTATTCCCCGTTTTGATGCAAGCAAACAGATGCTTGAAGTAATAAGGGTTAATGACAGTTCTTCGTCTGGCAGTCAGTCTGGTGGTGGTGCGGCAACTGCCGGCGCCAGTGGTTCCTGATATGAAGGAGAAAGCAACTATGCTTAGGTTACGTTTTAAACATTATATTCTCCTGACGGCTGTTTTGTGTGTCTTTCTTGTTTGGACCGGTGTCTCTTCTTTCGGTCAGAGCGCTGGCGGTGGTGCATCAGGTGGATCTGTGCGCCCCGAGGCTACGTTTGTTATAAGAGAGACGCCCGAAAATCTTACGCGCATAGAACAGATAATAGAACGGCTTGATGTGGCGCCAAAGCAGGTGCTGATAGAAGCTCATATTTTTGACATTGCTCTTGACGACGAAAATGCGACTGGCATTGACTGGTCAACTTTGATCACTCAGGTTGGTCGCACTGCGCCCATTTTTCAATATGATCACTCGGTTAGCGGTGGCGATGCCGGTAACGGTACTTTGCGTTTTGGTACTCTTTCTAATGAGCATTTTCAGATGGTGATGAAAGGTTTGCGTAAGAATAATCGTGCGCGTTCGCTTTCGAATCCGAAGGTGACAACTATTAACAACCGTCAGGCAACTATATCTGTGGGTCAGAAGATTCCTTATTTTGACACAGACAGCACAGTCAGTAACGGCACTGTTGTAACGAATAGAACGGTAAAATTTGAAGATGTGCCAATTAGCCTGGTGGTAACGCCAACCATTTATGATGACGATACGATACGACTCCTTGTAGCACCTACGATAACCGCTCTTGTTTCTTTTGTTGAAGGAACTCCATGGACTGAACAGCGCACTTCTAACAACGATATAGTTGTTCGTAACGGAGAAACTCTCATTATCGGAGGGTTGATAACCGAGAGAAAAACCGAAGACGCTAATACTGTGCCGATTCTTGAAAAAATACCGCTAATTAAAAAGTTTTTTGCCAACAAGCAAAAGACCAGCAAACGCTCAGAGCTTGTCGTTTTTATAACTCCAAATATCATCAAGAGTGCGCCAATGTCGGGTAAACTGAATGATCTGGTGCACATGCCTATCAAGGAGGACTAACCAATGCGTTGTGTTTTTAAGCGTTTGATTGTTGGCGGTGTTTTTCTTCTGGTAGTCCTTTCTGGTTGCCAGAATTCTCCGGGTGATCTGTTTTCGCCTCAG
>SABV01000206.1 GCA_009928855.1 Erysipelotrichia bacterium
CTGCTTGGCTTATCATTTCCGGCGTCATAAACCAACTTATATTTGGTGTCGGCCAGCAATATTCTTTTACCGGTTTCAATTACCAGGTCGGGCTTTAAAAGAAACCTTTTCTCTGTGTCGAGATATTGAGACCTGGATTGCGCTGTAACGCCGAACTCAGGAAGTTCCTTGCGGATGAATCCGCTTATGAAGTCTTCAAAAACCCGTTCCATCGGCAAAAGAAAAGCGAAAACCCTGAACTTGTCTTTATAAGTGAATGAAACGCTGTTTGACAGAAACAGATAGCAATAGTCTCTTACTACTTCAAAATCGGCAAACATTGGGTTTAGCCTGACAACTGCACATTCTCGCGCTGTCACGTTTACATCTGAAACCTCATCGAACATGAAAATAATCTCGCGCAGGTAGCGCTTGCTTTGCTGGTTGCTGCTCACATTGAGAAGCAGTCTGGCAACGTATTTGATGATTCTGTTGAAGTCGTTGTCGATATCGAAGAGTTCAAAGTCACAGTTTAGCTTGTGCCAACGGCCAGTAGAAAGGTTCGACCTGATGTAATTGCCGATATTCAGGCGCCCTTTAATGAAACCCAATTCCTTTGTTTGTTCATGGTAATTCTGATAGATGCTGTTGCCAAGAAGGTTTCTGGTGGTTTTTGCAAAAATATAAATCAGCAGTTCGAGAAAATCTGATCTTAAACTATCTGCTGCAGAATTGTAGTTCGGAAACCTGAACCGGCTAGAATAACTTAACCACCAAAGTATGTGGCTTTGAATTTTGCACATTTCTGTCTGACCAAAGCTTGCCTGACCATTGTAAAAAATCTTGGGTAAAAGATTGATTCTCGTTTTGCCAAACTGAATTACACCAGCGTAGTTTGCCGACTTGATTTCGCCGGTGCTGTGCAGAAACTGTATGAACTGCTGGTTTTCCTGTCTGGGTTCATCAGATGCAAAAAAACTCAGTGGTTTTTCGCGCCTTTGCCAGATGCCGTCAAGAAAAGCTTCAAGCTCAGCAGTGTCGGGCGGAAAGCTTTCTTTGTTCTGATACTCGAACAGGTTTAAGACAGTTTGCCCTGTATCTGTATTGGCCATGTATTTTTATCCAGTTTGATGCTGCAGTTTTCGAGAAGCCTTACTACCTCTTCTTTGTCATTCATGAAGTATTCAAGCAGCAGTGGAATGACACGCCGGTTCATTCTTTCTACGAAGTTAAACTCAGAGTTTCCATTGGCCATGAAGTAAGAATGGCCAATTTGAAAATCAACGCCTTTGAGCTTTTCAAGCTGTTCATTGAGCTTCTTCAATACTTCGGCCTCATAGACAACCGCCCCAGGAATTTCGTATCTGGGGTAGATGGGCTCAAATTCAAATCTTCTACGCAATGCAATATCGAGAAGGGCAATCGACTTATCTGCAGTATTCATAGTGCCGATGATAAACAGGTTTGAAGGAACAACGAATTTGTCGCCTGAAGGCAAAATGCAGCTCAGGGGAATTGCGCCATGCGACCTTTTATCTGGCTCAATCAGCGTAATCAGCTCACCGAATACCCGTGAAATGTTTGCCCGGTTGATTTCGTCGATGATTATCACGTAGTTTTTCCGCCTGACTATATCTGCAGATGGAATCGTCTGTTTGCCCCGGCTGATCAAAATTTCGAGCAGGCTGTCGTAATAAGGAGTCAGGCCTTGAATATTCAAGGTAGATTCTGCATCATACATTTTATTGAGAGTTGAGATGCTGAGAGTGTGGTTTGAATTGCCGCTGGCTTTTCTGAACTCGATCGACTTATCAGTTACGCCGGTTATATAGAACGAAGTCTTCTTCATTTTAACTTCGACTTCGTTCTTTTCGCCCTGGATAAGAGGTTCAATAAAGTTTTTAAAGACATCGTCAAAGTCTTTTTTGGCTTTATCAGGATTGGTTGCATCTTTCAGGTTTTTTAAAGCCCGGTCAGCAGTAAGTTTGAATATGCCATCCCTTTTTTCAAAGATGAGTTCCTTGCTGCTTTTTGTTTCTGGCCTAAGCCCCTGGATAAAATCTTCGTATGAATAGTTCTGATGAAAGGTAATGAACTCGATCTGGTCTCGCAGGGATTTGTTAAAGATTACCAGTGCTTCAGCATAGTTTTCCATTTTTCTGCCAGTTACTATTTCTGCTGCCATGAGAATTGTGTGGTAGGTTTTCCCGGTTCCTGGCGGCCCATAGAGAATTGTGTTCAGATGGTGGCTGACTGTTGCGTTTGGAGCTATGCCATTCTCTGCAAGGCGTTTAAAGGCCTCATACTCTTTCTGACTGGATTTCAGGTTGGTTCCCTGTCTGCCTGCATTGAATTCCTTTAAGGAGTCGATTTCGAGTGTTTGCTCCTTCAAAATTGGAGCTTTAACGAGGTTATGAGTAATCTTGATCGGAACTTTAAGCCTACCTTCGGGCTGTGTTTTCCAATACTCATCATCAGAGGATTCTGTAGAATTCTCTGGCAGGCCTGTAATCTCGGCCAGAGCATAACAGCCTGAATGCTTACCGACAACCCATATAATCGCTTTATCACCGGGTTTAATTCTGTCTTTGTGCGCAGTAACAATCCAGCTGTCAATGAGATCTTCAATTAATGCATTCTCAATGTCGAACAATTTGGGGTTGCACTGAAAAATCCAGTAGTTGACGCTTTCTGTGGTGATGCTACTGGAAGAAGTTTGATATAGCCAGGCTTCGTATGAAAGCTCATAAAAATTTAGCGAAGTCTTTTCTTTTATCTGTTTCAGTATTGTCTGGTATTCAGAGAAGCTTTCAAATTGGGGATTAATTTTGAGCTCGTTCTTGAGATAATTAATTACTGGCTTATCAAGGGGAAGAAAACACTCTGGATTAACGTAAAACAGAGCTTCTGTCAGTTTCACTTTGCCGACGCTCTTTATATTACGCACATCCATAAATTCTGAGTCTGTGATCTCATTTTTTATAGCTTTGTAAAACAGCGACCAGAGTTTCTTTACTTCAGTGCCGATTCGTTCTTTCTTGAAGGGAAAAAGCCATACGCTTTGAGGGTTTGCCGATGGAAGGCCCGATTCATTGTCAGGCACAAAAACGTTGGTGGCGGCCGCTATTTTCCGTAAAAACTCAAGTCGCTTTTCTGGTCCGTATTTGTTGATGTAGCAGAAAAATGTGAAGGGGTCGATTTCCTGCAGGTCTATTGTATTGTTATTTTCGTCTTTATCATTAAGAGGCTCAATTCCTGCGGCCTTGAGTAAATTTAAAAGCTCTTGTTGCCGGTTTTCCATTTTTGCGAGGTATTGCACCAGCTCTTTATGTGTTCGCACCCAGCTGAATGTTGGTTTTTCGTTTATATCCATAATTTACCCCTCTGTGTAATCGTCTGCTTTCGCAGAAGAAGCATTTGTTTTCCTTCGATAGGTGCTCTGAATATTGATTTTCAGCCCTTTTTTGCAGTCAGTTGCTGGTATAACTCAAACAAGAAGGCGACGCGGTCGGCCTCGATTTTGAAGGTGGTTTTGCCGTAGGCGGCATCTACTGCTTTGTCGAGATTCTGGTGTGCCTTTACCAGTTCAGGTGGCATTTTTAATGGATCGTATAAATCTGCCATGCTGGCTTCGGGAAATTTTTTACGGACGTTCAATACGCTTTGAGCGGTAACTTCAATAACTGTTTTTTGCTTTTCTGTTGGGTTTGGCCAGGGAAAGTTGTTGTAGACAATATCTTTAGAGTATCTATAATCACTCTTTAATCGGCCACAAACATAACGCATCCATTCCATGTGCATGATTGAGGTAATGATTCCAAAATCATAAAGCGAAGCGCTGGGAATGATTAAAACAAGATTTGTCGCAATTGTATTGCCATCCAGAAAACCAACAGGAACATATTTGCGGCGTTCTGACGAAACACTTGGAACAACAATGTAACTTTCAGGATTATACGTCTCCCTAAATACTGTAGGAGTTGAAGCCAGTTTGCGCGTGCCTTCAAATGTGCTTTTCTCGCGCATTTCCTTGCACTTTTTTACCCGGTCAAGAACAAGAGGCATTTGGGAGAGTTTGTTTGGCGGGCAGTTTACAAGCCATAGGCAATATCTGGTTTTGTTTTTGATAAACTCATCAGCGCCGATAATACGCTTAATAAATTGGCTCGCTTCTGGCTCTCTTTTTATGAATTCTGCATAGTCTTCTTCTTCGATAATAAGATTACCACCATCTGTTGGTTGGCACCCTTTGGTCATTTTGGGCACATTGCATAACGGATTTGTGCGCGATTCAATAAAAACAGCCGGCGCATTTATCAAATAAGGGTTTATCTGCGACGCAGATAATTCTTGCGGCTCGCTATCAACGGAGTCGTAAACAAAAAGACGTTTGTTCTTCCAGTCTTTCATGGCAAAGCCAACTATGACACAATAGACCGCTGCTTTCCCTTTCGCTTCATTCGACCACTTAAAAGTTTGATGTGCAAAATTTATCTTTAACCCGTAGGCTGTTAAAAGATTGCGCCACAACACTGGAACTTGCTCGCCTTGGCAAATTGAATTTGTTGAAACGAAGGCAACTTCAGTGTTAGGTGACTTTTTTAAGTATTCAGCGGCCTTTCTATACCAGCAGGTTACAAAATCAAGAACACCGCAATTCTTTAAGTCGTCAAAAGTTGCGAATAGATCTGATTTTTGCGCTTGACTCATATAAGATGCGCCGATAAAAGGTGGATTTCCGATAATATAGCTTAGATTGCCATTCTTGATTTGATTATTCCAGTCTATTTGCAGGGCGTTGGCGCATACTATGGTGCCACCGCCGCGCAATGGAATACGTGCAAAATACAAGCCGAACTCTTCAGAGACCTGCATGTTCATCTGGTGGTCAACCAGCCACAAAGCTACCTGAGCGATCTGGGCCGGGAATTCTTCTATTTCGATGCCGTAAAACTGGTCAACATCAAGCTTTATAAGTGTCTGCACGTCAAGAATCTGTTGCTGTTTGTCATGCAGGGCGCGAAGAATTTCTAGTTCCAGCAGGCGCAATTCACGATAGGCAATGACCAGAAAGTTGCCACAGCCGCAGGCGGGGTCAAGAAATTTCAGCGAGCGCAGTTTCTGGTGAAACTCGGCCAGCTTGTTCTTATTGCTTTTTACTTTGTTGAACTCATCCCAGAGCGCATCAAGAAACAGCGGTTTGATCAGCTTCAAGATGTTCTTTTCGCTGGTGTAGTGAGCGCCGAGATTACGCCTGGCGGTTTTGTCCATGATTGACTGAAACAACGAGCCAAAAATTGCCGGTGAAATACGGCTCCAGTCAAGAGCGCAACAATCAAGCAGGGTCTGGCGCATCTTCTGGTCGAAACTGGCACTTGGCAACATTTCTTCAAACAGCTTGCCGTTTATATAGGGGAAAGCAGCCAACTGCTCATCAAGGTTCTTAAAACGCTTATTGTCTGGTGTATTCAATATCTGAAACAGAGTGCTTAAATGGTGAGCCAGATCAGAACCATCTTCGCACGTTCGTTCTTCGATGTAATCCTGAAAGATACGACGTTCAAAGATACCGGTATCTTCAGCAAACAAACAGAACAGCAGGCGCACCAGGTATAATTCAAGCTGGTGACCGTCATAACCAATTTCCTTAAGCTGGTCGTGAAGTCGGCCCATGTTCTCTGCCGCTTTAATATTAACCGGGTCTTCTTCGCGCGTTTTATGCTTTTGATAACCAGCTACAAAGCCGAACAGATGAATGTTTTTGTGGAGTTCCTTCAGGTCAAATTCATGCTGCTCTTTTTCTTCGAGGTCGTAGAGCCTGAATCTGGCAAAGTCCGATACCAGAATATACTTTGGCAAGTCACGTTCTTCGATGCCAGGGAAATAATCAAGCGCCTGCGTGTAAGCCCGATCAAGATTTTTGCCGCGTGATTTGTGTTCGACCAGAAGAATGCCTTTCCAGAAAAGATCAATGAAACCCTGCTTTGCGCCAAGCTTTTTGACGGGTTCTTCAAATGACGCGACACGTTTGCGGGTAATACCAAAAACGTTGAAAAAGCCATCCCAAAAAGATTTGGCTTCGGCGTCTTCTGATGTTTCGGTTTCCCACTCTTTTGAAAAGGTAATGGCGCGGCTTTTTATCTCGTTCCAGCTCAAAGGCATGATTGTTACTCTCTTTTAAGATTGATTTTTGTTATAACTCGGGCTTTCGTCCGGTAAAGTCCATTAAATCACAATCGGCTCTATCATGCAATTTTTGCCATTGTTATCTTAGCGCCAAGACTCTTGACAATAGTATTAGATGCAGTATCATATAGGTATGACCAAAGCAGAAAAAATGATCGACAAAATGCGTAATAATCCGCGTGATTGGCGCATTGACGATTTGACTGTTGTTGCTGCCAGGTATGGAATTATCTGGAGACAAAACGGCACAAGCCATGTGCAGTTTGTAAGAGATGACGGCGTTTCTCTGACCGTTCCGGCGCACAGAC
>SABV01000207.1 GCA_009928855.1 Erysipelotrichia bacterium
GAAAACCTGCGTAAAAATCAGGAAGACATCATGAACCTGAAAATCAGAACACCTGGCGGGCAGCTTGTCCCTCTGCTGCAGATCGCGAAAATTCAGCCGGTCGAAATTCCGATTGAGATCAAGCGGGAAAACGGCCTGCGCAGCCTGGTAGTAGAAACCAACGTGCGCAACCGCGATCTTGGAAGCTTTATCTCTGACCTGCAAAATCGACTTGAACCACTCGAAAAAAAGCTGCCAACCGGCTACTTCTTAACCCTTGGCGGGCAGTTTGAAAACCAGCAAAGGGCAATGAAAAGACTCGGACTCGTGCTTCCGGTCGTTCTTCTCTTTATTCTGATTCTTCTTGTTATGGCTCTGGGAAAATTGCGCGATGCTCTTCTGGTAATCGCCGTTCTGCCATTCGCTCTGGTTGGCGGAGTAATCGCCCTCTGGCTCTGGGGAATGACCTTTTCGGTTTCGGCAGCAATCGCCTTTATCGTACTGCTCGGCGTAGCGGTGCAAAACGGCGTCCTGCTCATTTCCTTTTTACGCCAGCTTCTTGACGAAGGAAAAACCTTGCCCGTAGCAATAAGACAGGCATGCACGCTTCGCTATCGTGCCATAATGATGACAAGCTTAACATCATTCATCGGGCATATACCAATGCTTCTGTCTGATGGCTCTGGTGCCGACATTCAAAAACCTCTCGCACTGGTAGTCAATGGCGGGCTTGTTTCTTCAACTCTGTTAACACTGTTTGTGCTGCCGGTCATTTTCGCTATAGTTGAAAAGCACTTTGCCCGCATTGATGAACAGGATATAACGGCAACTGCCAATAATTAAACAGCGTTGTGATAAACTCGGTCTGCCGGGTTACCGGCAGGCCGAGAAAATCTAATAAAAGGAGACAGACAAAACAATGTCACATGACCATGATCTTGACCACCATCACGGGCACAGTCATAACCACGGCCACAGCCATGGGCCGGCCAATTATAATCGAGCCTTTGCCATAGGAGTCACCCTCAACATAGCCTTTGCCTCAGCCGAAATTCTCTATGGTTATTTTGCCAATTCGCTGGCACTGGTAGCCGATGCCGGGCATAACTTCAGCGATGTAATCGGTCTTTTGCTGGCCTGGGGTGCCAGTCACCTTTCGCAAAGGCGTCCATCCGAACGGCGCACCTATGGGCTGCGCAGCTCATCAATTCTCGCAGCATTGTTTAATGCGGTGATACTGCTGGTTGCAGTTGGCGCTATTGCCTGGGAAGCGGTCAGACGATTCAGCGTTCCCGCAGAGGTTGCAGGCACGACGATTATCTGGGTTGCCCTGATCGGAATTCTTATTAACACCGCAACTGCAATGCTTTTCATATCAGGGCGCAAAAACGACCTGAACATTCGCGGGGCTTTTTTACACATGGCCGCTGATGCCGCGGTATCGGCCGGCGTTGTCATTGCCGGCATCGCAATTCTTTACACTGGCTGGAACTGGATTGATCCGGTTGTCAGTCTGGTTATCGCCGCAGTTATTACAGCCGGCACATGGGGGTTATTGCGAGAATCGATTGATCTCGCCTTGCATGCTGTGCCCGAGGGAATTGATCCTGTGGCGGTAAGCACTTATCTGGAAAGCTTGCCCGGGGTTACCGCCGTACATGATCTGCACATATGGGGCATGAGCACTACGGAAACAGCTCTGACTGCCCATCTGGTCAAACCTGACCACAACGATGACGACAAGTTGATCGCGCAAGCCAGCAAAGAATTGCATGATCACTTCGGCATCGAACACACCACCCTACAGTGGGAACGCGATGACAGCACCTGCCCGAGTGGAGGAGCGTGCGAAACCTGCGACTGAACGAATCTAAGATTCACAAGCAAAAAACACACAACCCGAGCCCCCTCTGATAAGCTTTAAACAGCCATCAGAGGGGGCTTTAAATATTAAACAGCGCTTATAAAATATGCCGTGCCTGTTAAAAACAGACACGGCATATTGCAGTTCACGAATCAATCAAACTGATTTGATCCTGTATTATTGGCACCCTCAGTGCTTGGGCTGCCCCATATAGGTTTTCAAAGAAGGATCACCCATGAGGTGATAGACTTCCCAGTAGTATTGCTTGCGGGCAGAACTTGATGATTCAACAGCCAGGTTACCAGCTACCATAAAACCGGCATTAGATATGCCATGAGTGTCAAACATAGCTTCAAAAGCTCCGGGGCCGGTAGTTTCTTTGAGAGGAGGTACACCTTCGTTGTTAGGCTTAACAATAGAATGTAAACCAACGCCCCACCAGAAATCTTCATCCCAGTAGGTGCTGTTAGAGCCGCCGACATAACCGATTGCTCCGCAATCCTTGGCTCTCAGCCATGCTTCACCGAAGCAGGTACCAACTTCAAATTTATTTGTAAGGCAGCAGTTACCAATTACAAATGGGTATTTACCCTTGTTGCCGAGATTGTTGATATTGCTGATAGAGAAACCAGGATCTGCCCACGAAGTTGCAGAACCATGAGCAGTGTAATTTACAAATGATACACCTTTGCTGATGGCCGAAATGATAGCTGCTTCATTCTGGTGCGAACCGGCAGAAAGAAAGGCTGTAACATTATTGAAGCCATTTTCTTTGTTGATATAGTATTTGCGAATGTAATTGATATGAGGCCAGCCATGGCTTCTTGCCCATGTTCCATCCCAACCGGCAACGAGAAGGACATCGTCAAGATATGATGGATCTGCAATCTGAAATTTTTCATATTGCATGGTTTTTTCAATCTGAGGAATCAGCTGATCCAGATTCTGTGCAGAAAATCGACCAGTCATGAAATCAGGCAGAAAATCGCCGGGTGTAACAGCGGCATAATAAAGATCGGTGATATGAGAACCTGTCTGACCCTTGAAAGCGGGCAGGTTGTCATTGTCGCCAACAAAAAGAACATAACTTGGGGCTGGCATATCGGGCGTAGCATCATTGTAAAGACCATGGAGATAAGCCTTCAAACCATCACGAATAGCAGCGCCTGTGCCGAACTGATCAGTGTAAACAGTATTTACATTGAATCCCTTCTGGGTTTTCCAGGCTGCAAACGGTGCAATAGCATCTTTAAAAGCGGGATCAGATACGATTACGTAACTCTGTTTGACGTTTCTGGTGCCAAAACGAAGAGCTTCAGGAACAGTAACCATTGATTCCATCCAGGCAAAAGCCGGTGACCAGAGCGAATCGTGCTGAGCCTTTGTTTTGGTCATATCGGCTTTGGTCAGAATAATTTCAAAATCAATATTGTTGTAAACAACGATTTTATTTTCGACCGGATTATATTTAACAGGGGCTATTGTCAGGTGAGCCAGGCGCATATGGCGCATAACGCCAATTTCCTCACATGAGGTCAAAGGCTGGCCATTATATCCCTTAAAAATATAAGAAGATTTTTCATAAACAAAAGGCACTTCAGAGCCATCTTTTGGCGCAGAAGGCTGTCTTGGATAAATAGGTGTGCTGACGCCAAAATCGGCCAGATTATAGGTCTTAGAATCGTATCCCTTTACTTCAACTCTGAAATCGGCACCAGCCGGGATCTGAATAATCTTGGTGATAACCGGAAGCTGAGGAGCGCCGTAAGCGCCACCAAAATAAAATTCTGGAGAGTAAAGAACCGTAAAATCGCCTTTTGGAGTCTGGGCATCATAAAAATGCAATTTGCTGATAGAACAAGACATTCCCAATGTCAAATTGTTATTTGCGTCCATTGTTTCTGAGACTATTTCGACACCGGTGTTTCTGGTGGTTTCAAGATCTATCTCACCTGCAAATACTCCATAAGACAAAAAAACCATCGCCAATACAACAAGAAATCGTTTCACTTAATGTCCCCCTTCAAAATATACTTCATTCTCAGGTTACCGAACAAAATTGTATAACGCTTCAATTCGGTAAGTCAATCCCATAAAACAACTATTCAATGCAGTGATGCGGTATATAAGAGAGTGGTAAAAAGCCCCCCAAAAATCCTACAAAACCCGCGCCAGCCTTTCATTTTAACAAAACAATTCTTTAAGCGTCAAGCCCCCTCAGAAAATTCTTCAGGTTATTCAAGCATTAAAAAAAATTATACTCAAAAGCCCGAACTTTGAGGCTTAGCTTCAAGCATGCCACTATAAATGACAGATTATTCTTCGGAAACACCCCAAAGATGGCCTTGCAGCCAAATTACTGCCTGAATATTTTCTCCGGTTTTGAGAGCGCACGATTTTTTCATTACTTTTTCGCTGACAAAAATGTCAAGTTCAACATCTTCACCCGACGGAAACACGGCAAAAGCCAACCGAATCTGCCAGATTTTCTGGGCTTTTTGCCCATACAGTTCGGCGTCAATTATTTCTATTTTTTTAATCAGTCCCTGAATTTCATAATGGTCAAATCCGAGGTCTTCGCGGGGAAAAAGAGCCCCTTCGACGCTCTCGCCGCAATTAACCGAGGCAGAATTTTCGATAAAGTACGCAAGCCCACGCAGAACGAAATCATAGCGACCATTTTTTCGGTAAATTGAACGGTTTGAAAGATAATGTACATCATAAAAGGTTAGCGCCAATTCTTCCTCTTCGCCAAAATCCACAACAAGTTGTGCCTCAAGACGGTTCGCAAAAAGCCTTGTCTCACGCAATCGCCCAAAGAATCTTACACCTTCATTTACAAATGGAAAAACAGCAATAACAGAATTATGCATACCAGCGCTTTCGCTGCGCACAATGCTGCTCAAGCCGCAACGATTATCTGGCCATTGCAAAAGGTAGCCTTCCGGTTCGCCAGCTACATTTAATATTTTGCCTTTCTGGCGAACAGAAGCATAGGTCATCGCAAGCTGACTGCCTGTAATAACATCTGTCAATGAATCGAAAAGCTTTTCTGTGTCTTCATAAAAAATCTCTATCTGGTCCAGGTGGCCGGGAGATTCGTTTTCGCTCAGTTCTATAATAAAATCATTAAACAGAAATAGATTATCATTCATGCTTATCTTTCGCTTTCTGCGGGTCTATGAAGATAGATGCAGATACACTATAACACGTCGCAGCACGTCTAATGCAATTAACAAGAAAGCGCTGCTTCGCCTGTTTGAATACCAGTTGTTTCTTTCAGCGACTTTTACGGCAAGCTTTCATGCCGCTTTACAAGTCGGTTCCAAAGGCAGCGATGGCAGATCCATACTTGTATGAATTGCTGGCCCTGGTTGATGCAATAAGAGGTGGCCGCGCACGTGAAAAAAATCTGGCTGTGAAAGAGCTGCAAAAAAGGCTGCGAGTTGATTAGCATGAAGCTTTCTAATAACGAACAAATGATTCTTGGGTTGTTTTCCTCGGCGGTTCGGTTGTTTCACTTCTCATTACTGAACCTGGGTTTATCGGCATCAGACCGACAAAGAATGTTGATTTGATCATAGAAGCCAATCGGCCGAATTATCATAAATCCGAGTCTGATCTGCAGTCTGCAGGCTTTTTTGATTAAAACTTTCACAGCCTGGCTTTCAAAAAATGCTTTTGTTGAAGCTTTACCTGGTCATTTGCCACCTGATTCAGCGAGCCAAGAAAGACTCCCCATTATTTTGCACCGGTTAAAAGCCATTTTGAAACATTGCAAATAACGCGTTGTTCGGAGCTTTTATCTTACAATTGAGTCTACTCTATCTGCATCTCTTTCTTTAGCCATGTCGACACAATGTTCTCTTATGGCTTTAAGCTTGGCGGGTCCAATCCCTTTTATGCTCAGAAGCTGTTTGTCGGTGGTTAATGTTAACTTTTGAAGCGTTTCTAGCCCCAGTTTTTCAAGTTCCTTTTTTGCGTCATCCTTTAACTTGGGCATGGGCCTGATTGACCGTGGAAAAAGCTTCTGTACAATCATTTCTATTCCGCCATGTTTTGTGACATAGTCTTGCCATTCACAGGTTATCAGCATGCTTCTTAACTTATCAATCCTGCTTTTCATGGGTTCTTCAAGTTCAACGATTTCACGTATCGCCTTAAGAAAGGGTAAATATTGTTGTGCCAACACATATCCAATGTCAGAAGAATGTTTTTCCGGGGGCGGCTTCGGTCTGGCTGCTCCCTTGCAACCGCACCTAACGTCGGAAGTTTTCGCGATTTTTGCAATACCTCAAAAGATCGGAATTTTTGGGAAACGCATTTTTCGTGTTATCATGAACATGAAGAATAACGAAACAGACAGAGGGGGGCCGTTTATGCAGGTATTTACCGCTGTTATTGAAAAATGTAAATCGACAGGACTCTATGTTGGCTACATTCCTGGCTTGCCAGGCGCCCATTCTCAGGCAGAAACTCTTGATGAATTAAACAACAACCTCAAAGAAGTCGTCGAATTAATTCTTGAAGACGGAGAGCCATCTGTTGATTCTGAATTTGTAGGCACTCAAAGCGTGAAGGTGGCTTGAGGTGATTGGTGGGCCAGTATTAACAGCCAAAGAGG
>SABV01000691.1 GCA_009928855.1 Erysipelotrichia bacterium
ATCGCGATCATCACGATAATCAGGGCCAAGAGAGAAAACCTGACCTTTCATGTAGTCAATTTCGTAATCACGACCCCATGGGTCGCGCGGAAGGTCCTGCAAATAAATACCCAGCAACGCTCGCATATCTTTAGACTGGAAGGGGCGATCAGCGAAAGTATCGTGCTTAATCAGGGCTTCTCTAATAATATCAAGCTCATGCCTGGCCTTAGCAAGCTTTGTTTGCCTTACATGGTCTTCGTAATAAGGCAAAGCAGTGCCAACCAGAATGGCAATGATAACAACAACGATTAAAAGTTCAATCAATGAAAATGCGCGTCTGTTCATGGAGTGAAATAATATCACAGCCCCACATCGTCAACAAGCAAAAAAGTCAATTATATAAAGGTTCAGTTCTGAAGAGTGTCGGCTTCGTTCTACCAAATAGCTCAAACTAGACATCGCAAAAATAACTCAGGGCCGCAATATATTGCAGCCCTGAGTTATTTTTGCGTAGTATAAAAAAAATATTTTACTGCGGAAGAATTTTTACAGCCTGATCAGACAAGGTTCTGTTACCAGCCATATCACAGAAGGCCTCCGCGCCGGCGGCAACAGTCTGCACAGTAATACTGTCACTGCCAGGAACAAATTTTGTATCAGCGTCAGCAACATGTTTGACGGTTAAAATCAATACCTTGCTGTTAGACAGCAAACTGGTTTCAGCAATTTCAAACTGCTCGCTCATAGCTAAAGTAGTCGATAATTTTAAAACCGCGTCCATATCCGTTGCGTCAGTGTAGCTGGCAATACCATCATCGTCTGCCAAAGAAATAGCCAGGGCCCTTGAAAAATACAACTGGACCTGGTCAGGAGTATTCTGCGTATCTACAGCCCCAGACTGATTTTTATCGATCCATTTAACCTGAACAAGCGCAAGCGGCGGTTGATACGGAGCAGTAACATTATCTTCAGTGCTATCGACATCCCTATCAGGGCCACCAGAGACTACCAACCCGGACGACGAAGCAATAGCATAAGGTTTTCCCCAGGGGTCAATGGGCGCCTTGTTAAGATAACGACCAGTAAGATCAGAAACGTCATCCTTGGCATATTCACCCTCACGGGTTTCATATACCGCAATCGCGCGTGCGATTTCTTCAAGGTCTGTTCTTGCCTTGGCAATTCGAGATTCTTCGACATAACTCTGCACGTATGGCACTGCCACACCGGCAAGAAC
>SABV01000208.1 GCA_009928855.1 Erysipelotrichia bacterium
GCAATATGTTTCAATCCCCGATGTGGTGGGGAAGCCTGTTTGAGAAGGCGGCCAGTAATGATTGAAAACACGGGCGACTTCGGTTTCAATCCCCGATGTGGTGGGGAAGCCTGTTTGAGGTAGCGAAACTGTTCAGCTCGTCCGGCCTGGTTCCCGTTTCAATCCCCGATGTGGTGGGGAAGCCTGTTTGAGCAGACTCTCATTAAAGCAGTTGGAAGCTCTGCAAAGGTTTCAATCCCCGATGTGGTGGGGAAGCCTGTTTGAGAGCCGGCAAACAAAACCCTCTGTTCATCATATATTGAAGGCATGTAAATGTCAACCTATGATGAAATTTAAGCAGCCTCTGCGGTAAAATTACCGCAGAGGGCTATAAACACTGATGGGAGCGTGTGCACGGTTGATGTGAACCTCAACGAAAAAATGCAGGTTTGCGAAAGTGCTGGAGGTTTCACAAAAGTACAAAAAGTAAGAATGCGTGAATCTATGGTGGTTAATCAAAAAAAATCTTTGTCTGTAAGCAATTCAAAGGCCTCTCTTAGATTAGGCATATCTTCGAGATTATGCGTTATTATTCCTGGCAAAGTTGCGGGGTTTTTAATAGAAAAATAACCGAGACACAAACTGTTGTAGATCTGCTCATCCATACTTTGTGACCAGGCAATTGGGCGGAAAACATCAAGTTTATTCAGGAATGTTCCCAGATAGGCTACAGTAAACTGTGAATCGTTTACCTGATGACGAGTTTTTTGCAATGCAGCGTCTGCTTCGATGGTTTTTCCCAGGAGTTGCCAGTAAACTGGAATAAGAGCATGAATTGTTCTTCTTGTTTGGTTTGGATTTAAAGAAAAATTAACCAGATGCTGCTGCCATTCGATAGCCAGGGGTATTTTATAACCACTCGCTTCTTTTTTCTCAAAAAGGCCTGCTAACATCATTTTTGCTGCGCGACGTTTCATAAAGCTCTCATTCTTTTTCTCTGAATCGTCAGCATTCAACATCTTGATAAAATCATCACGTAAACAGTTCTGGCAATTATTTGGAAGCAGAAAATAGCAGAAAAGTTCTAGAAAATCGCGTGTATTGGTAAAATCATATATCTTTGCAACCACACACTCTCTGCGGGGATCAATGCCTTCACAAACATTCATACAATCTGAGTCAAGAATTCCAGCGATATGAGCCATCATAAATCTATGTTTTCTGTCGGTCTTATTCTTGAAAATCTTATCAGCCGATCTAAGACTGCCGCTTATAATACCAGCCCAGTGGGCCATGCAAAAAAGCCTCAACTCGGCAGCAGGACTCTGATGATTATCACGAGCAAAACTGTTAAGCAAACCTGCCCAGTCAAAACTTAACCAGTCTCTTTTCAAATTTTGTAAAAATACCAATCCTGGTTGGGGAAGCCATCTTCTATTACGAGCGCTGCCTTCAAGATTGTTCAATATTTCTTTAAGCGGGTTATTCGTAAAAGGAATTCTGTTTTTAGCTATATTATGCTTATGATTTAATTCTTGGATTAGCTCTGAAAGAATTGGATGCCTACGTAAAGCATCAGGTATTACTTCTGTTTGACTACAATTTTTATCAGAAAGCCTTTTTAACAAGGGTTCAATTTCGATATCATCTTTTTGAGCAAGATTGCGGAGATGAATTTCGATAAGCTTAAAACATAATATTGATACATCACTATAAGAAGATCGCTCATTGATTGCAGCGCGGTCAGCAAAGTTTTTGTAGGCTCTATATAACGAGACCAGCCTTTTTCTAACTATTTGAAGAGGCCCATGGTTAAAAACAGCATCATCATCAATCAACCCCACAACTTTTTGCATAATATCGACATCGGCGCGTAAGCTGGCAGAAGCATTAGCATAGAGTTCAATTTTCTCCTGCAATTCTGAGCAAAGTGTCTTTAAACAAAGCTTCTCAAGAACACTAAGATTACGAAGGCACGAAAAAACATGCAGCATTTCTGCGGGATCTCTAAAAAACAACCACAAAATAAGCGGATAACGCCTGCGAACATGAGCAAAACTCTTAGTTTTAAGAAGCTTTTCAGGCTGGCTGGTCATAATAAATCTAGAAGCCAGAAAAACTTCTGGCTTTGATTCGGCAAACTTCTCGCATACCTGCATATAAAGGTTTTCTGCATGCCTGGCATTCAGGTGGTGAATGTCGTTCATAACCCAAGGCAACATCGCAAACCAGATATAATCTGGAACATATAGATGAAGGTTCCCGCCAGCAGGTTTGAGATGCAAAAAGAACTCTTTACATAAATAAAAGAGTTTTTTTAATTGCACTGGCAAAGATTGTCTTTTCAAACCGGCTTTCCATGAAGTAAGAGGGTTGAAAAACTTCGATACGGAATCACTGAAAAAGGAAGCGAAGAATTTGCTAGCAGGTTTTTGCCTGTCGCCTTTTAGCCAGGTGGCTACTTTGCGAATCTGTGGAGCCTGGCCAGTATTAACAAGCAACCAGTGATTTAACTCATCTACATGGTTAAAGCCAATAATACGCGGCGAAGGATAATTAATAGTGGTTAAGTTCTCTTCTGGAACAAGAAAAAAAGCAAAGTTTTTTTGGGTAAAAGCCTGCATTTTTTCGGAAAAATTATCGACAGCGTAAATTTTGCCTGTGTCAGCGTCAATCTGACCGGTGCAGCACAATGACGGGTAATCATCTGTTTGGTGGTGTTTTAACCAGAGATAGACCCAGAAACCAAGTTCGGCAGAATTGCCAGTGGTGACAAAACCTTTGGAGCCGATTACTGAAAGTGGCAAACCGGCAAATTGTATGGCACTACCGGGGAAAACTTGTTTGAAAAGCTGTTGAATTGCAATAAAACGAATTTCTTTGAATATTTGCGCATGCGAAACTGGAGTGGAAGTTGAAAAATCCTGAAAAGTGTCAAAAACAACTGAAGGCAGATTGGCAGAATCATGAGAGGTTTTGATCACCAGGGGTACTCGTAGTTGTCGTATTTCTGGAGAAATATTCTCTTTTATAGCCTGTGTTTTTAACTGTTCTGTCAGATAACTTTCGCCATTTTGCTCTGCAAGTTTTGCAAGATACTGCAACTGCTCTTTAGAATAATTGTTAAAACGCATACTGTCTGGCAGTCTTTCTATTTCGTTATCAAGACAGGTAAAAAAGTCTTGAGATTCTTCAGCTGAAAAGTTTTGAAGCAGCCAGAAGAGACGTGTCGGGCGATGCCGCCAGAAAGAAGTCAGAGAAATGATAAAACTGTTATCGGTATTGTTGGCGTTTTCTGTAGCAACAACAGCGTTGGCGTGCAACTCGTCGTCTATGCTGTGCGGCGTCAACCAGTTGTGCAAATACCTGGTCAGTTTTTTGGTCTGCAATCAATTGATCCTTCGCGTAGTTCTAGAACTGTGATTTCATTTAACTGGAAGGTTGAAATACTTTCAATTGAGATTTCAATCTTTTCTGTATTGTTCGAAAAGATCTTTTGATCACCATTTCTGAGGGTTAGCGCGAGAGAGATGTTTTTGCCGGTTTTGTGGATAATGCGCAGCATTTTATCATGATCACGCCTGACCGTTATGGGAAGGTCATTTTCTACAACAAAAAGACAAAGAATTTTATAAAAATGAGTCAATACAGCCCTTGCCGATGGTGTACTTGATGCTGAGATCAGGCTATATGAAGCAGAAGATTCTCTTATCGAAAAATTGGGGAGGCGAAACGGAGAAATGAATTCTGATGAAGCGGTGGAGAAAAACTTTTTGATTTTATTTTTTAGGCCAGTAAAAACCATTTCAATTGTGGCCATTTGCTGAACAGATTCCTCAAGGTTTTCTGATGACTCAAGAGCAGTAAATACATCGCTTGAAAAAAACATTCCACGAATAATTTCAGAATTTCTGAAAATCTGAACAGTGTTGGACAAGTGGTCGTCAGGCGGATTCTCAAGCTTGTTCTTGAGTCGGTGCCATTGTTCTGTCGAGAGAGAACCAGCATATTCTTTTAGTTGCTTAGTGTGAATAGGGCGTTCGTTCCAGAATTCAAGCATCAATGGAACCGTCAGAGAAGTTTCGGTTGCTTTCAGCAGAATATCTTCTGCGCTGGTTTCTTCTTTTAGAGGGTTAAAAAAAACAGGCACTATGCGTATTGCATATTCAAGATGCTGTGCTGCCCTGAACCGATCAGAGGTGATAACACAAAATTCTGGAGTTTTTTCTTTGCCATGGGTGAATTTCCAGAGGTGGCCTGGCGATGGCTCTGGATGTGAGATGCTAAAAACTTCAGCTGTGCCGGTAATTTTTTGCATATTGCGATAGCAGCGGGTAAACACTTCAGAAAGCTTACGATTATTGACCAAGCGTTCACAGGCTCGACATTGTTTGATATGCTCGCTGAGATTCGCGGGCATTTTTTCCCCGAAATCAGCTTGACGTCTCTCAAGGAATAAAACAAGGACATTGACGGGGAACAGGCATTCGTTCATTTCGCAGCCTCCTCGAAAATGCTCTGATACTGCTCAAGCATATACTGCACGAGTTCTTTTATGCCCGACTGCTTTATCTCAACCGGATAATCGATCAGTATGGTTTCGAGAAGAATTTTAAATGATTGAATGCGATTAAAGACTGTGGTTCTACCGGGTCTTTTCAATAATAAGTCGCGTTTTGGAAGTGCATTCAAAAAATTATGAATTCTGTCTATATCGCCAATGTCTGATGCTAGAATGGCATAGTGATCGGGCAAAAAATCGCTTTTTTTAAAATAATCAGGAGAGGTGGTAAAAAAATAACCTAGACCAGCCAGCAAAACCTGGGGTTGTTCATTATTTTTAAACTGCAGTTTGAGTTGCTCTATAATCAATGCCGTCGCTGGGTTTTTAATCAGGTTTATGGCAGAACTGGCTGCATCAATAGAGTTTGTCAGGCCAGTATCTGAATCAAATTGATCGAGGCTTCGACATTGCTGATTAAGGTCGTTGAGTTTAAAAAGAACAGTGCTTATAAGGCTTTTTTTAAATTTATAATCAAAATGTGGTGCATCACATAACAATTTAACGATACTTTCTCTTAGAAAAGAGTTCTTTAGGCGCCCATTTTTGTCTGAGTAAAGTCTTTTGAGTGGCAATGAAGTAATAATGCGTTGATTAATCTGGTTCATGTCAATAGCAGGGCAATCGGGGGTGTCGTTTCCTGACCAGTAATCGAAGCTTCTGGAAAAAATTTTGCGTTCATCGGCAAGCAAAGGAAGTACTCGTTTTATCTGGCTGTTAAACGACATATACTCTTTCGACCGGCTGTTTGCATTCTTTTTTAATAGCGTAAAAAGGCGTCTGGAAACATAAAATTGAACCTGCTTGAGATAATCTGCCGGCTGGCGACGACAAAGAGCTATTACGTGAGCTACAAAAGCATTTTCATCTGGTGGTGACGAGATATCTTCTAAAAAATCCAGAAGAGTGTCGCTCATCTGATCGTTTTCTACTACGAGTGACAGGCCCCATTTTTTTATCAGACATCTGATTTCGTATCTAGCCAGGTCATGAATCTGCATAAAATGCCGAGAAGTATTGCCAGATCCGGTTAATATGCAAACTAGTGCTTTTGCCAGAGCAGTCGAATCATATTTGATGGAAGTAATTTTGCCGGCTTGCCCCTTTTTCTCAGGCATACAAAAGCCTCTGCTGCAATTTTTTCTGCATCTGCTGACTAATTGATTCTTTAAATGTTTTACTGTGGTCTACATCTTGAACGCCAAGTGGCGCAGAATATTTAAGAAGAAATACTGTTGGAATGCTAAGCAATCTGCAGTCATGTTGCTGAACAAGAAAATTGGCGGGATCAGAAAGATCTTTGCCTTTTAGACTACTTGTTCCAAAAGCAACCTGGCGAGTTTTCGAAGATAGACTAAGCCCAGGGTGTGCTTGTCGTGACACATCTCTGGCTCTTCGATACCAGTTACTTGGTTTCCAGGCCCGTTCTTTAAAAAAAGCAACTTCGCCGAATGGTATTACTAATGAACAATCAACAGTTTCATCAGAGCATGTGGCAGGTTTATCAAAACCATGCGCCAGCCCTGCGAGACTATTCATAACTAATAGATCGATTTGATTCATAATTTTTTGCTGCAGATTTATATTAACAGGTTACACCAGCCAATGTTTAATCGCAAGATTACTGAGAATTTAAACATTTATTGATATGTTGCATAATGAAAGTCGTCATCATCTTTAGGAGCCTTCAGGAGACTCTTGTTCAATGGTTTAAGAACGAAAACTGCTGTAATCGGAACCAGATGATTTTGCGAAAAAGGCTGCTTTCGACCTCTGAATTGCTAAGTTCTTATTGGGCACAAATATCGTGATCTGCCGGGCATATCTAGCTCGTGCCCGGCAGAATAAAGTATCTCAAATCAGGGGTTTTCGTGACGGGTAATGGCTTTAAAGATTTCTTCGAGACTCAT
>SABV01000692.1 GCA_009928855.1 Erysipelotrichia bacterium
AGCATTCAAAAGAGGCCAGCAGCAAGGCAAAATGAGCCTTCGCAGACTGCAATTCAAACACGCAGAGACTAATCCCACAATGTGCATTTGGCTCGGCAAACAGTATCTTGGTCAAGCCGACACTCCGATATTAGAAGAGGACTCAGAGTTTGAATTGATTGACAAATGGGGCGTTAAACATGACAAATGAATACTTGCTTTCCCATCTTTTTAGCGTGCTTAATAGTATAGAATGTGCCTCCAGTTTTCCGACCCCCAATGATGGCAAGCAAGGCATCGCAGGAATTGACTATCTGTCTGTTCCTTTCGTAATATCCTGCGACAATATCAGCTCTGGATTTTGATTTGAAAACTGGCAAAAACTCCTCAGTGGTTAAGTTAAGTGATTTTGCAATAGACACAGCTATTGAATCAACCCCTTTTGCGCCACCAGATACGATTTTAGACGGCTTCAGCTTCGATATAAAGTCAAGCACAACGGGCGAAACTTGCGCCTCTGATAACTCTCTCTGTCCAATTATTCCTAAAATCATCTTCATCTCCTTGAGACATAATATCCCATTCAGATACTTTGTCAAGAAAAAAGATGTGGATATTGAAAAATTATGGGATTTGAAACGAAAGCCAGAAGCATATCTTGCCTTAATAGAAGAGATTGCAGACTACTTTGTCAATGCGATAAATAATCATTATGACATAGTCACAACTCCGAGACCAAGCAAGCTAAGAGATCCAAAACACTACGCTGTCTATATGATAGCAGATGCTGTTGCCAGAAAAACAGGGCTTACTCATGAGATCATTTTTGAGCAAAGCAAGACAAAAAAGTATCACGGCTTCCATCATCCCGCATCAGAGGAGCCGATCCAGATAAAAAAGCAAGTCACTGGCAAAGCCATTCTTTTGATTGACGATGTTTACAACTCAGGTGAAACATTAAAAATACACAGGCAAGCACTAATTGACATGAAAAACTGTGTTGATTGCGTGGTTTATTGTAATTATGATAGTTGACCAGCAAAACACACTAATCCACCAATACAACTGGGCATTTATCCCTCCCACCGATTGCAAGCATAATCTGCTACTCGGTGGTTTCGGCTGTGGCAAGACTCACGCTATCGGCTTACGCTGGCTGTTCCTAATAGACTGGAGAGCAAAACACCAGAAGTTCAAGTGCAAGCTGATGATCGTAGAGCCCACCTATCAGCTT
>SABV01000693.1 GCA_009928855.1 Erysipelotrichia bacterium
TCCTTCAGCTGGTTCAGTCTCCTGGGCTGGCGCTTTTTTTTCTGCCTCTACGGCTGGCTTTGCGGGCGCAGAATTGCCGGGCTTCTGCTGCCCGGTGGGTTGGTTAAAAGACGACAATTTGCTGAGGCTTTCTTTTGCTTTGTCGGCAAAATATTGCGCCGTAGACTTCCGGGCCTCTTCTGCGCGACGCAATGCTGTTGAATGCGATTCGTCCATAGCTTCGATTTTATCTGATATGGCGTCTCTTTCTTCTGCGAGGCGGTCGAACTCCTCAACAAGCTTTGCGTTTTTAGGATCGGCTTTCGCCTTATCCATTGCGATATCTTCCATTATGCTATACGCCAATGAGGTCGCCATGTCGCCGCCGATAGACGTATTTTCTGGCAAGCTCAAGCGCTGCTTTTTGAGATCTTCAGCGATTTTGTTTACCTGTGCGTCAAGTTCCGACTCTCGCTTTTTAAGCGCTTTAATGTCTCTGGCGTATTCTGGCGTTTTAACGTGTTCGCGCCACTCTTGCTCGCTCATGTTTTCAGCTGTCTTGATCGACTCTGTTTTTAGCTCTGCAGCGCTTGCCGGTTCGCTTGTCTTCAAAGCGTCTTCATTGAATATCTCGCCGCGCAATTTCCTTATCCTTGCCTCAACCTCGGCGATTTTCTCTTTGATCTTCGGATTGCTGTTTGTGTTGGCTTTTCTTCTGAGCGCAGAAAGCGTCTTTTTCAGGCGGTCTATTTGCGTTCCCTTGTCGTCTTCTGCGCTTTTGGGTGAATCAGAGGTCAAGCGGGAATCTCCGATTTCTTCAAGGGTCGGTTTTTCACCAGACCTCGGCAATTCCGCTTTAACTGGAGGCGGTGCCGGTGGGGTCTTTTTGCCGTTCTGAATTGCTTTATCGATATTCATTTGTTCGGCTTGTTTTTTGGCTTCGTCTAGGCTCCTTGGCCCCTCATGCCTGCTGGCTATCATTCCGGTCGGGGAATGAACAACCACCGCCAATGGTTCGCCTGTCTTGGAATTTTTACCATTCCATTCGGCTCGATAAATAGTTGTGCCCGTTACTGTCGAGCCGTCTGGAAACTGAAAGGTAATATCGTCGCCTTTGAATACTTCAAGAGTTGATTTCGGTGCAGCCTGTTCTTTTTCTGCTGCAATTTTTCCGGTTCTTTCATATTCGTCGAGAGCTGCCAGCAGATCAACTGGATTAGACTCCATGATAT
>SABV01000694.1 GCA_009928855.1 Erysipelotrichia bacterium
CTTGATACTTATTACTCGTATCAGAAGCGTTTTCCAAAGTTTTCTGAGGCAATTAGGCGTGGCAAGGGGCCTGTAGACAATAAAGCAGAGAACGCCCTTTATAAACGCGCTCTTGGCTATTACTACGATGAGAAAACCACGGAAACAACAGAGGGGCCGAACGGTGTATGGACGAAAGAACGCGTCACAAGAAAGCATGTTCCCGCTGATATTGGTGCTTTGCATACTTGGCTATTTAATAGAATGCCCGATGTTTGGCAATCAATAAATGCTCCAAGAAAAAATAATGAGGCTATCGAAATTCCGACTTTGAATGTCGAAGAAGTGCCTTTTGATGAAGATATTTTGCCATTTGTAAAGCCTGAAGAAGGCGAATAATGGCAAGTGCGATAACTGTCAAAGCCAAAAAAATAGGCTTAAAGCCGAATGCGTTTTCTGTCTACAAAGATAGAAAGCGTTTTCGTGTTTTAGCATCAGGTCGACGTTTTGGCAAAAGCTGGCTTTCTGCTGCTGAATTGTTAAAGTTTGCATCGGCAAAGGCGGGTGCTGTTTGTTGGTATGTCGCACCGTCTTATCGTATGGCAGAGCGCATCATGTGGCCTATTTTAAAAGAGAATATACCTGCTGCATGGATATTGAAAAAGAATGAAACAAAGCTAATTATAACGCTGATTAACGGCTCAACCATAAGCCTTTGTGGTGCAGAAAACTATGATAGCTTGCGCGGTTCTGGCATTGATTTTGTCGTGCTTGATGAGTTTGCGTTTATGTCTAGGGTTGCGTGGGATACTGTTATAAGGCCAGCTCTTGCAACGGGTGAAGGCCACGCGCTTTTTATTAGCTCTCCTGATGGTTTAAATCATTTTTACGACTTCTATAAGCGCGGCGTTGTTAATTTTGAGGGTGAATGGAAATCATGGAGATTTACCACAATTCAGGGCGGTTGGGTTACTGCAAAAGAAATTCAATCGGCACAAAGAGAGCTTGATAGCCGGACATTTGAGCAAGAATACCTCGGAGAGTTTAAAAGCTTTTCAGGCCGAGTTGCTTATAACTTCAGCGATAAAAACTACGAGCACGAACTATTCCACAATATCCATAAGCCCTTGCTAATCGGCTTCGACTTCAACAACGCGCCGGGGGTGGCCGCAATCGCTCAGGAACAGCTAATGCCGGGGCAGTTTGAAGAAAAAACAATCGGCAATGAA
>SABV01000209.1 GCA_009928855.1 Erysipelotrichia bacterium
CTGCTTTCTGGGCGGCGGCAATTGCTCAAGCTTGCATATATTTTCAACCAGAGCGCGCTTTAGCTTTTTAAGAGCGCTACCACTGATATAAAGGCCTTTTCCAAGAAGAGTCGTAACATGTCGACCACTTTTGAAAAGCTCGCCCAGAATTTCAAACTTTTCCTGCAACGGCCCATCCTCCAAACCTTTATTCATAGCCAGAGTCAAGGCATCATCGCTTTCCAGGTGCAGGGGGTGCCCGTTAATCACCGTTTCTACCGCCAGCTTCATACCTTCATGGCCCGACCAGAAAAGATCAACAGGCCGTCGCTCCCATTCGCGGTTCCAGAGTGCCTCCCATTTTCCCTCGTCACTACGGGAAGTTCTGCGCAATTCTACGCCGGAAGCAAGAGAAACAGGCAAACCACGCACCCAGGCAAAATTTTCGTGTTTGCGGTCGATTTTGACCCAGGTAATTCTGGCGCCCTGGCGCTCTCCGTGAACATACCAGAAAACGCCATCGCCAGGCTTCAAATCTTCTGTTATTCGCAATTCTACAAGCCCATCAAGTGTGCGCCCAGTAGTTACACCAGCAATAACACCTTCGCGACCGGGGGTTTCTCCGGTTCGCCAATCTTTTGCATCAGGCGGCCCATAAAAAAAACCTCCAGAAGAAACTCTCGAAAAAACCTCATCCAGCATGTTTTCTTTTTTCACGGGCGAATGAAGCTTGTCAATGGCTTCCCGGTAAGTTTTAACGACCTGGTATACATATTCTGGGCTCTTCATGCGCCCTTCGATTTTTAGAGAAGCTATTCCCGACTTTAACAGCCAGTCCATTTCATCTACTAACCGCAAATCACGGGGGCTGAAGAGGCATGCCGGCGCACCATTTCCAGAGGCAACTGAATACTCTCGGCGACACGGCTGGGCACAGGTGCCACGGTTTCCCGAGCGCGTACCAAGAGCTATGCTCCAGAAACAACGACCCGAAATGCTGTAACACATCGCACCATGAACAAAAATTTCGAGCTCAATCCATGCAGACTTTTTAATAGCAACAATCTCTTCAGCAGAAACTTCGCGCGGCAGAATAACTCTCGTAAAGCCGAGTTCTTTGAGCTCTTCGATGCCCCCCTGCCCAAACCAAGCTCCCTGAGTGCTCAAATGCAAAGGAATTCTCGTTTTGCGTCTTTTAAGCTCAGCGGCAAGCCCCAGATCTTGAATGATCAGGGCATCCGGCTGCAAAATTTCATAAAAGTCGAGAGCTTCTTCTAAGAGCTTCCATTCATGCTCAAAAACTATGGTGTTAAGAGTTATATAAAGCTTTTTACCGAGAGCCTCGGTCACGCGCCTGGCCCAACGCAGGCTTTTTTCATCAAAATTAGCCGCAAAAGCTCGCGCGCCAAAACGCTTACCGGCAAGATAAACAGCGTCAGCACCTGCTATACAAGCTGCTTTTAAACATGCCGGGCTGCCTGCCGGAGCCAGCAATTCAATTTTAGCATTCTGCGAAGACAATTTTTATTCTCTTTCGATGAACCAGCTAAGCGCAAGACGGTAGACATCCGCACCAAGACCAGCAATAACACCGCAACAAACGGGGGTTATAATTGAAGTTTTGCGGAACTCTTCTCGGGCTGAGATATTAGAAATATGAACTTCGAGCACGGTGGCTTCGATTGCCGCAATACAATCACGCAATGCAATGCTGGTGTGCGCCAGAGCGCCGGGATTAAGAATAACGCCGTCGGCAGGGCCAAGTTTTTGCATGTAATCAATCAACGCACCCTCGTGATTGCTCTGAAAAAAGCAGATCTTCTTGCTGCTTTCGGCCGCATGTTTTGCCAGTTTTTCGCAAATGTCGTTCAGACTGCGGGTGCCATAAATATCAGGTTCACGTTTTCCCAGCAAATTTAAATTCGGACCGTTAATAACATGTATCATCTACCATTACCTGCCAGTTTTTTCGGATGAAAAAATAATATCAAGAATCGTATAAGAGATCTTCATAAACATAACCAGTTCGGCCGCATTTTTTACAGCCAGCAATCTGCGAAAAAAGCGATTTTTGCTGCCCCAGTATTTCAATGTAAGCTTTTTTACCTGCTCAAAAGGCCAGTCACACTCGTCAGATACCGCCAGATGATGCGCCTCACCAAGCAAAGCCTGTTGATCATCGATATCAAACCATTGACGGTCTAATACCAGACACGGTTGGAAGCCTGCATCGCGAATCTGCCGCATTTTTTCGAGAGTTGCACAAGCATGCGAAGCCGTTGGATGATATAGCCAGACTTGCCGCAGCGGAGCCCCAACCCTGGCCATATTAATGGAAGCATCTGCATCAAAAGAGATTGCAAACGAAACATTCAAATTCAGCATCAGCGAACGCAATTCATGCATGTTTTCGCAGGCGATCCCGGATGGACGCAGATGAAAAGCGCTAAAACCAGATTGTTTGAGCCATAAACAAAAACGGGAAAACCATTCTATGCCCGGATAAGTTTTATACAAGCCTGCCTGATCAAGAAGACCAAGCCATGGCTGACAAATCTCAATTGTTCTCGCAGACAACCATTTTTCGGGCATAATGTCATAGCCGCAATCTGCAAAAACTTCGCAAGGTACAGGCAATGGCGAATTAAAGTCTTCATCGGCGGTGTTTATAAATCCGCAAAGTCTTTCGCCACGCAAAATTCTCAACACAGCTGTTTTTCCGGTGCCATCGGTCGAAAAATCAAAAAAAGAAGGGAAATCGGCAGTCGCGCTGTTGCAACCGATTGCGGCGCTGCTGAATATTCCACGCAATCTGCTGCAAATATGCGAAATTTTCACCGAATCAGAATGTTGGTGGATATGGATTATCACTGCTTTCACAGAAGCAGCCGAAATCAGACTCACCTGCTCAAGCATCTGTTGTGACGTAGCTTCATCTATTACCATTACCCGATCAGGAGCAGTCGCAGCCAGACAAAAAAGCCCAAGCGGAGCCAGACGGCCCAGAAAGCGATTATAAGGCGGCTTTGCTGTTGAACAATCAACAGGTGCATTCAGTAACAAAACTTCTGGTGCGAACGTTTCCATAATCTGTGACTCGCTTTGATTTTATCGAATTCTATCACAAACCCCCTTGCAATCACACAATTTCTGATATCTTCGTTCTTTACAGAATTGCAGGTTGTTGATAGAATTTGCGACTGAAGCAATACAACAAGAGGATATTACATGATTGCACCTGTTTTTTCGAGCCTGAGACCAAAACAGTGGACCAAAAACCTGATTTTGTTCGCTGCACTGCTTTTTTCAGAAAAAGGTTTGCTATTTTCAGCCGACGCCTGGCTCTACAGTATTGCCGGTTTTTTAACATTCTGCGGTCTTTCTGGAAGCGTTTATCTGCTCAACGATCTTGCCGACCTCGAAAAAGATCGGCTGCACCCGAAAAAATGCCTTCGGCCGCTGCCTTCTGGGGCGCTGTCTATACCAGAAGCCAAAGCTGCGCTGATCATCATTCTGATTTTGAGCCTCTTATCGGCATGGAAACTATCTGGACTCTTCTTTTCGACCGCACTTGGGTATTTTATGCTCAATCTGGCCTACAGCTTCAAACTCAAAAACGTAGTAATTCTAGACGTAATGTGCATAGCCATTGGATTTGTGCTGCGGGCAACTGCAGGAGTCGGTGTTTTAAAAGCCCTTGAACCGGGCATTTATATTTCGCACTGGCTACTGCTTTCTACGTTGATGCTGGCAATGTTTCTAGGTCTGGCAAAAAGGCGCCAGGAACTGGCAATGTACAACGACGACGCAATCAGGCACCGCAACATTCTTTCCCAGTATTCGCCGGCCTACATTGACCAGATGACATCAATTCTGGCTGCACTGGCAATCATAACCTATACTTTTTACACAGTAAGCGCTGAGACTATCGATAAATTCAAAAGTGACAAGCTTATTTACACAATCCCGATGGTTATTTACGGCATACTGCGATACCTATACCTTATACATATTCAGGAAATGGGCGAAAACCCCTCAGAAGTGGTGCTTAATGACCGGCCTTTGCAGATAAATCTGTTGCTGTGGGTGATTACCGTAATTCTGGTCATCCATTGCTCTCGACTGGGGCTGTTTGCTTAAGAAAATCACGAACAGCCGGTCTGAGCTTAAGCCAGAAAATGAGCAAAACAATTATC
This sequence comes from Erysipelotrichia bacterium, assembly GCA_009928855.1. Classification (GTDB taxonomy): domain Bacteria; phylum Muiribacteriota; class Ozemobacteria; order Ozemobacterales; family Ozemobacteraceae; genus Rifleibacterium. The sequence continues at coordinate 4,176 of SABV01000209.1, forward strand.
GAGACAAAAGCGTGGGTAGAACACAGGCCCACATAGCCAAACCCGGCAGCAAGCAATGGCGCGACAAGGCATCGCAGAAGCATGGTATAAAATGTTATGTTAGCAAAGGCTTTTTCAAACCTGAAGCTGTAATAAAGCGGTATCATAAAAGCATTCGGCACCGATATCCAGAGCGAAACCCACAGGAATGCAGCCGCTGCAGTTATTCTCATGTCGTGCGCGAAACCCACATACCAGTATATCAAACTGACAATCATTGCCAGAAGACAGATAAGGCCACTGGCAATAAAATGCTGCCTCGCATGTTTCATAAATTGAACGGTATTTTTGGACTCTATCGCGTCTCTTACCGCAGGGTAAAGCGTTTGACTGCTGACATAAGAGGGCCAGATGCATAATTTGAATGCCGAATCAAGTGTTCCGAAAATGCCCAGATCAGCCGGATCAAGAAATTTACCGGCCACAACCGATTCAATGCGGTTATATACAGCAGTGTAGGCACCAACAGAAGCGTAAGGCCAGATAACCCGAAAAGCTTCAGACCAATGAAAATCGGTAAATTTAAAAGGGTGTGCCGCCGGCCGGTCTAGCGCTACCAGTTCAGCCCATACGCCGACTGCCAGGCCGGCAAGAGCTGCTGTTGAGCCAAATTTTCCGGCAGCAGCACAGCACCCGATAAAGGTTGCGGCAGCAACGATATGAACAAAGGCTCCGCGCAACAGCATTCCATATTGCTGACGAGCGTGGCAATACCCCTGATTGCCAAGCAGAATCACTCTGCCAGAGCAAAAGAATAGAAGCAGCAAACCACTTTCATGCCAGTTCCAGGTCGTTTCACCCAGCCTGTCGACAACCAGAAACAGGCAACCGAACAAAATGCCGCTCAACCATCTGAGAATATTTATTTCAGAAATACATGGGTGCATTTTTTCATCTGAATCGGCGTAAATGACAGGCATGGCACGCGAAATGCCAAGGTCAGCTATTTGTGAGGCAATAAAAGCCATCGCGCTGAGCAGATAAAACCGACCAGCTTCTTCTTTTGAGCAAAAACCGGCAATCAGAAACTGCAAGAGTGGAATGCCGGCGAGGCTCAACGTTCTTGCCAATCCGAACGGCAAAAATTTTTTAAAAATAAAATCAAGCATAAAGAGATGTTATGCTTACCGCTAATGGCAAAGCGACTCTAAAACCGACCGAAAAGAAAAAATTGGCAGCATTAAACAGCCGCATTTACAAAGGCCATAAATATTTTTTGGCTGGCTTCGTCGAAATCGTATGTTTCTTCGGGATGCCATTGAACACCAAGACAGAAATGGTCCGAAACAGACTCTATGGCCTCTATAATGCCATCAGAGGTTCTACCCGCTACCCTAAAGCCGTGAGGAATATCTTTTACAGCCTGATGATGAAAAGAGTTAGTGAAGACTTCATCTTTAGAACTCTGAATTGAAGCGAGTCTGGAGCTTTTTTCCAGGATAACCCGGTGAGATACTGACCAACGCGGCGCTTTCTGCGAATGTTGCACGCCAGCCAGCGGCGCAATATCCTGATGAACTTTTCCGCCCAGCGCGATCGCCATGACCTGAATACCACGACAGATACCCAACATTGGCAACTGCAGCTCACGAGCCTTTTGAGCAAGTTTTAGTTCGAATTCGTCTCTAAAAGGATTTACCAGATCGAGGGCCGGAGTCGGGTCTTCACCCTGAAATCTGGGGTGAACGTCTTCACCCCCAGGCAAAAGCAGACCATCAATCAACCCAAGGTAACGATCGACAAAACGCGAATAAAATTCACCTGGTTCACAACCTGGCAAAAGCAGAGGAGCCGGCAGTAATATTGCATCACCACCCGCTTTTTGAATTGCATGAAAATATTTTCGAGACACATAAGTACGAATACGCATCTCGTTGTCACGCACAGAAGAATCAGAATAAGCAATACCAATAAGTGGACGCTTTGCCGGTTGCATAATTACCAGTTTCCCTTTCTGGAGGGGTCTAGGATATCTCTGAGTTCATCGCCGAAAATATTAAAAACAATTACCAGAAAGGCAATGCATGCGCCGGGATAAACGACCAGCTCGGGTCGGCGCATCATATAATCCTTGCCGGCAGCGACCATTCCGCCCCATGTCGGCTGCGAGGGATCTACGCCAAGCCCGAGAAAACTCAAACTCGCTTCAGACAGCACGGCCGTA
>SABV01000210.1 GCA_009928855.1 Erysipelotrichia bacterium
GAAAATTTTTCTTCGGATAAAAACTTGTCTTGAGCGCGGGCGTATTTTTCTTTTCTTTCTAACCAACCTTCAAACCAAGAGAGCTTACTCATTCCTTACCTCCGACAAATTGGACTGCAATCAGTCTATAACTAAATAATAGTTCGGTCAAATAAAAAAGGGCGCTTTTGACTTTTTATTTGTATGCGTGGTAAGATTCTGACACCGAAAATGAATAATACTATTAAAAAAACACTGCTGTTGGTTATAATGGTCTTTACGGCTTTGTCTGCCTTTGCACAGGCGCGACATGGCAAGTATTTTTTCTACCCGCTGACAGGGCGCTCGGTTTTATCGCGCACTTCGGGCTCAACTTGGCTTGCCCTTCAAAAAGCACAACCTGTAGAAATTAAGGTTGGCGATCAAATTAACGTAGAAGGCGACGGCAGGGGCGAATTGCATTTTCCTGACGGCAGCGTCGTTCGCATGAAAAACAACGCAATGGTCACAGTGCTTCGCTATGGAATTTCCCTTAGACTCGGCTATGCATGGATGAACATCAGACGCAGCACCGACACTTTTTATACGGTAACCCCGCTGGGAACCTGCCGCGTCTTAGGCACTTCGTTCGACGTTGACGTTGACAGGTTCGGGAAAAGCCATGTGCGAGTTTTTGAGGGAATCGTAGCTGTTAGCGCAAACGAAAGCGCCTCTCAAAAGCAACTTGTATTGCAGGCGGGAATGCGCACCAACGTTGCGGATAAAACGAAAGTCAACGACAAACCCGACAAATTCAGCAGCCAAACAATCGCAGCCGCCATTGCCTCAGAGTGGGAGCCCCGACAGTTTGTCAAAGAGACGTTGCCCGAGGTTGCGCCATATTTGAGACAAGAAGTCGAAAAATACGAAGCGCCGGCCGAAACGGTTTCGAAGGCGCAAGATTTCAAAAGCGCTGTGCGGCAAAGGTCAGAGTTTCAAGAGATGCTCATGCGCCGCAATTTGGCGAAAGACTCGGTAATAGGCGGCTACACAAGCGCTTTTGGCGAACCCGAGAGTGGCAACGACACTTTGACCTCAGACAAAAACCGCGCCGACCGCGAATATTTGTCCGTTCGCAATCGTCTGTTAAGGCTTCAAGGCGAGATTATGCAATCGGAAATGCAGATTAAGGGCATGATCGCGGAAAACATTAACACCATAACGCAAAGGCGCAAAATTAGCGAAGCGCAGTCAAATTTGCGCAGTTTGCAGCTTGAGCACCGAGTTTTGCAGAATCGTCTCAGAACTATCGAGAACTTTAAAAGGCGATAATTTTTTAAGCAAAAAAAAAGCCCGCCCGACTTTTGCCGGGCAGGCTTAGATTCGATTATTCAGAGCCCAACAGTTTCATTATTGATTTAGGTATTATGTTGGCCTGATTGAAGACAGAAGAGCCGGCCTCATTAAGCAGCTGATACTTTGCGAGATTTATAACCTCGGCGGCCATATCTGCGTCTCTGATGCGCGACTCGGCGGCACTCAAATTAAACGAAGTGTTTTGAGCTACGTTTATCGAATACCCGAGCCTGTTCATGTAAGATCCCATGCGCGCGCGTTCTGATGAAACTCTCGCCAAAGCCTTGTCAATACTGTCTAATGCTTTTTGAGAATTTTCAGCAGTTGTCAAGTCTAAGTTGTCAAGACCGAGACCCGACAAAGACATGTCACCTATTGCCAAACGCATCATATCGCCTGAACCGGCACCGAGCTGAAATCTTGAAGCGGAATCGGCAATTTTGAGATTCGCCGTTGAGTCACCCGAACCGTATGCCGTGCCGGCTTCTAAGCCGAACTTATCTTTAAGCTCGGCCGCGAGAGTTGAACTCGCTGTCATGGTCAGCGTCAGCACACTGTTTGAGGTGCCATTGTTACCTATTTGGTAATCTGTAAAAGTCAACGCGTCGTTTATTACTTCGAATTTTGCAGAAGAACCGAGTTTTGCGTTAATTTCTGAGGTCAAATCGGAAACAGTTTTTAGATCTGCCGCAGTAGCGGCACTAACCGTCTGATAGGCAGTAATTGCCATACCGTCAACCGCAAATTTCACAGCAAAACTATCAGCATCGGCATTGTATTTGCTGACACCTCTTACACGGCTTTCAGCATTGATGTTCCCGTCTGCAAAGCCCGTATAATTGTTGTCGACAATACCAAGTTTAGCAGCATTGCTTGATTTAACAGTGAATGTCCCGTCTGCGCCCGGATCGGTTGGGTTATAAGAGATTCTTAAATTTCCGTCAACCGCCGTAGCTGAGACACCTTTTCCCTTTATTGCACTGTCCGCGTCTTCTGCTTGGCTGTTAATGCTTCTTACTATACCTTCGAGCGACCAGTCGCCCGCTGCAACCGTTATGGTCAGCTCGTCATCGCCCAAATCAAGGGTAAAATTCTGCTTTGCATCAAGCTTTACGCCGTCAACAATACCACCCACGCCCGAGATTTGAGCCGCCTGAGAAGTAAATTTCACGTCTATTCCTTCTAACAAGCCGCTCACAACATTTTCAGAAGTAACAACATTCTTCGAATTGCCGTAAGAATCACTTATATTTACAGATACTTGGCTATTTACAGATTGTCTTGCGACCGTAAAGCCCAAGGCATCGGCAATTGTTTGATTTCCCGCTATTCCGAAATTACCGTATTGGCCTCTTAATCCCGAAATCAGATTCATGACCCCGCTATTGCCGTCACTGCCCGCCATAAACGAAGCTGAAGAACCGGTAAGCCCGAGCCCCGAAACCAAAGCGTTTTGAAACGAAGAGGCCAAGTCATTCAAAGTCATAGAGCCATTTACGGAAACAGCGGCACTTTTGCCGTTTCCCGTTAAATATATGTTTCGACTTGAATCAAGCATAAAGCCGCTTTCGTTGTAAAATGCCGATATCTCGTTGAGCTTTGTGGCTCCCGACACGCTGCCTCCGTCTTTAGCCGAAAACAAAGCGCTTTGCTGTAATTGAGCCACCCCGCCTGACATGGTCGCCAAGCTTATAGTATAGCTTCCGCTTTCAGAAACCGCACCTCTCGCGATAGCTTTTACAGACTCTGAACCTGAGCTGGTCAAAGCCGCGCGATTACCGTTCAACAACCTTTTAGTGTTGAACTCGGTAGAATTCGAGATACTTTCGATCTGTTTTTTCAGCTCGTCAACCTCGTTTTGAATCTCCATTCTGTCATCGCCTGTCAGCGTATCGTTCGCTGAAGCCAACGCCAGCTCGCGCATACGCTGAATGATACTTTGAGTTTCACCCAAAGCACCTTCTGCCGTTTGCACCATTGATATGCCGTCTTGAGCATTGAGCCCTGCCCTGTCTAATCCTCGAATTTGCCTTCGCATGGTTTCGCTGATTGCAAGGCCGGCGGCATCATCTCCGGCATTAAGTATCCTAAGCCCTGAGCTGAGCCTGGATATTGATGTCTCGAGCCGCGCCCTTGTCCTGTTGAGGTGCAATGACGATGACTCTGCCATCGAGTTTTGGTTAATACGCAGCGACATTTTAAAAATTCCTCCTTGAAATTGAATTTTGTTAAACTGCGGAAAGCATCCGTTGCTCCGCGCGCTACAGAACAAAATCTAAGCCTTTTGCAACTTTACTTTCTTATTCTTTCAAACGTCGCTGCTTGTTCGTCAGAATAATCAATAACTTTGCTTCAAGGCGTTTTTTTCTAAAGTCCAAAATCCACGGCATCGGCAAACACGCGCCTTAAGCGCATGAATGCCGAAAATCCGTGGTTTTGTTGTTATTTGAGCAATGAAAGGGCATTTTTGGGCGAGTTGCTCGAATGGGCCGACAATACCGCTCCCGAGTTTATCATCAGCTGTGACTTCGTAACAGAGATCATTTTAAACGCGGCCTCAACACCGGTTACCGAACCGGTATCCGCTGCGGTAAGATTGTTCGACATGCTCTGCATATGATTCAAAGCCGATTTAAAGTTTGAAAGTATTCCCTTGAACTCTGTTCGTTCATCGAAAATAAAGTTCAAAGCTTTATCAAGCACCGAGATAGATTTTTTGGCGCCATCTGATGAGTCGATCTCCACTTCTTCGAGCCCCAGAGATTTTTCGGATATCTCCTTTGTCGGAATCTGTATAGTTTCGCCGGCCTGCAATGCCGCTGCCAATTCATTAAACGAGAACTTTGAATTTATAGCTATGGCTGCGGTAACACTGCTGTATGAAGTGGTCGAAACCGATACAGATATACCACTGCCGTCTAACAGTTTATGTGAGTTATACTCTGCTGAACTTGAAATGCTGTCAATCTTAGATTTAAGCTCTTTAATCTGACTCTGAAGTTTTCCCCTTTGTTCATCAGGGAGTTTCCCGTCAGAGGACTTAAGAGCCAGCTCACGCATTTTTTGAATAATATCCTGCGTGTCGCCTAATGCATCGTCTGATTTCTGAAGCATCGAGATCCCCTCTTGGGCCCCAAGTTCGGCAACAGTAAGAGTTCGCAATCTGCTTGAAAACTTATCCGAAGCAGGCTGTGCAAGCCCGGTCTTTAGAACTTTCTTAGGACCTGAGCTTAGATTATTTATCGAGGTCTCCAGCTTCTTCTGCATAACAGAAGAAGCTGATAAGCTCTGACTCGATAAAATGTTTTGTTTTATCGATAACATGACAATTCCTCCGTGAATTGTAAACTATTTATGTGATACGCTTCCCTGCGGTATCAAGCAAAGTTTATCCACTATTTACATCTTCAAACCCGAACTTACCTTCACCCGAGAAGTGAAAGAGCATTCTGCGGAATTGCATTTGCTTGAGCAAGCATTGATATACCGGCCTGGCTAACAATCTGGTTTCTGGTATATTCAATCATTTCTTTTGCCATGTCTACGTCTCTTATTCGGGATTCGGCAGAAGTCAGATTGCTTCCTGTGTTCTGAAGGTTGTTAATTGTGTAGTCGAGTCGGTTCTGGTAAGCGCCGAGTTTAGAGCGTTCGCTGCTAACCTTGTCAAGGGCCTGGTTAAGCTTTTCTAACGATTTTTCGGCACCGTCAACGCTTGTGAGGTCGATTTTATCTAAGCCAAGTGCTTTAGTGCTCATGTCAGCGATACCGATTCTCATGTTGTCACCGGCGTCTGCACCTATCTGCAACTGAGCTTTTGTATCAACGACGTGCATCTTGAATGAAGAGTCGCCCGAGCCGTATGATGTAACATTTGCCAGGCCGAACTCTGAACCCACACTGTTACCGGAGGTCATATCCATTTTGACAACGCTCTTCACGCCGTCAGCGTTTGTTCCGACCTGGGTTGAAGTGAACACCATAGATCCATTCACCACATCGGCGCGCACATCTACATTTTTGTTTGCCAAAGTCGAATTGACGCTTGCAACAAACGATTCGATCTCTTTCAAATCTGCATCAGTGGCAGCACTTAAGGTATCATAGCTAATAGCTGCTGTCGCCACGTCTCCGTCACCGTCGCTAATCTTCACATTTAGCTTATCAGCTTCAGCGGCGTTTGCTTCAATGCGTATGGCACTAGTAGCTTTTGATATGAGTGAAGAGAAAGCATCCTGAGCATCGGCAACATCGGCTGCAGTAACTCCTGCAGTATAAAGGCTATGAGCATCTATCTTGGCAGACCCGATTTTTTCTGCCAGTGCTTCCATTGCATCCGCAACCGCATCAAGGTCAGCAGCCGTAGCAGAGGCAAGGGTTCCGGCTGCAGTGATTGCAGCACGCAAAGCGGTAATTTCAGCATTATAACCTGTTGTCCCATTTGCACTAATATCATCAGCTATACCGGTCAAGATTGAACTTAGATTTGTCGCAGCCTGAGAATTACTATAAGCATACTTTGCTGTACTAAATAGAAAACCCTTAACAATAGCAACATCTGCCTTAGCAGCGTCTAATGCTTCTTTCGCTTTCAATCTTGTATCGCTGTATCTACTGATGCCCTGAATTTCTTTTGAAGAATCTTTTGCACCGCTTACAAACCCGTTGTATTCGCCGGTTCTTATGCCCAATGTATTAGATTCGGCAGTGATATTTATTGTGGTATTATCGGCATTTTCTCCGGTAGGAGTGTAATTAAGCCTAATCTCACCGTCTACCACAGAAGCGGAAAGGCCCTTGTCTTTAAAGCTTGAACTGGCTTGAATCTGTGAATTTATAGATCTGGCAATACCGTCCATAGACCAGTTTCCGGCCGCGATGGTAATGTCAAGAGTTGCAGTAAGTTCGCCAACCTTTAAAGAAAGGTTTTCTGCACTATCAAACTTCAAACCGTCTACGATTCCGCCTTGCCCGGCAACTTGAGCAGCTTGAGACTTGAACTGAACATCGATGCCGTCAAGCAGGGCTCCTGCTCTGTCACTGCTTGTTGTAACACTTTTGTTAT
>SABV01000695.1 GCA_009928855.1 Erysipelotrichia bacterium
TTCTCCAAGATATGACATCAGCATTGTGCTTAATTCTGAAGCTTTCTTGGTGGCTTTTATGGCGTCATTGATACTTTTGCTCTGCATGGCGTTGATTTTATATTTGTCACTAAACGACAACAATTCGAGGTTACCCATTATCACCTGCAGCTGATTATTAAAATGATGGGCAATAGAGGCTGTTATTCGGCCAAGGTGATCGACCTTCTGGCTTTGATATCGATGTGCTTCAATCAGTGAGTGAAGGTGTTCTGTCTGTTTTCGAAGCAGGGCGCTCGAAAACATTTCACCAATGACCTGAAGCAGATAAACTTCTTCATCCGACCAGGCTCTCGATATCTGCATACAGTCATAACCAAAGCACCCGGTGACAACATTATTGGTAATCAGCGGCAATAAAAGAATTGAAACGACACCGTCTTCTTTGAGAATTTTCTGAAATTCGGCCATTTCGGCAGGCATTTCGTTGACATTCGAAAACTGAATAAAGCTAAGACTTCTGTTGGTAAAAGACTGAATAAAATTCAGCCTGGACACCGGAAAATTCTGGTATTTATGTTTTATTGATACAATATTGTTTTTACACCATTCATGGGTGTTTGAGATGGTAATCTGATCTGAGTAGCCCGCGTCTGCCTGAAAAACATAGGCTCGCTCAGCATCAAAAAATTGCCCGCTCAGCTCCAGGGCATCGTCTATTGCCTTGTCAATATCATTTGCCCTGGCGTTTACAAAACTGGCAGATATAGCAGAGACAATTTTTGCAAACCGGAAGTAATATTGTAGATGTTTTTCGGCATCACTGCCGTCTGGCTCAAAGATTCCCATGATTCCAACCTCTTTTTTATTTTTATTTTTTTTATTTTTTAACACCGACAAAACAACACGCCTTCATTAAACATACGGCGAAGCAATCAGTTTCGTTTTGATTGCTTCGCCGATATTAAAACATTTCTAAATTCAGAACCTGTCCCAGAGGGACCTGGCAAGTTCGCGAGATTTTGCCATCATTTCTTCTTCTTCGCCTTCTTCAAGGAAAGTCAGTTGCCCGTCTTCCATGATGGTATGCCCCTGGCTGATTGTGGTCTGAACACGGCTGAAGGGCAGACCGAAAGTAAGGTGCCCAAAAGTGTTGTCTGCTGTAATCGGGGTAGGGGGCAGGTAATCCCAGACAACGAGGTCAGGGGCTGCGTCTTCTTC
>SABV01000696.1 GCA_009928855.1 Erysipelotrichia bacterium
AGATAATCAAATTTATTTACGTTCCAAAGCGCATGATAAGCTTTGTTGTAAAATAAAAACCTCTTCTTGGCGTAAAACTTTTCGGCTGCTATAATGACTTTATGAAAAGACTCATTATAGCAGTTTTTTATTTGATGATAGTGCCTCTGTTGTTGCTGCCACAATTGTCGGCCCAACAGAGCGGTGCAGTAACCGCCTCTTCTGCTGAGGCTTTTGACAAACCCGGTCTGCTTACGGCAAAAGAGCTTTATCGGCTGGCGCGTGAAGCAATGGCCTCCGGCAGGCTTGATGACGCGCGTCTTTATGCTTTGCGCCTGTTTTTTGATGGAAACCGCAATCAGAATCTGCTTAATCTGCTTGGCGTGACCGAATTGCAGGCCGGCAGAACCCTGCTGGCTTCAGAATGGTTACGTAAGGCAAGTGCTCTTTCGGTTTCAAATAAAGTTGCGCAAAGGTATCTGTCGAGGCTGCCGGCCAGGCCGCGCCCGATTCCGGTCGATCCAACAAAGCTGGCTGACCATTTCAGCGAGATTTCAGAAGCGATTACGAAGCTCGAACAGCGACTGGCAAACCCAAAACTGCATTTTGACTCAGTCATGAAGGCTCTCGAACGGGGCCAGGTTTATCTTGCCCTCGCTCTTTCAGAAGAATACGAAAAAAAATATCCAAATTCTGAAGGCGCTTCTCTTACCGCGCTGTGCGCCTGGTATCTCGGGCGTAATCACGATGCTGTAAATCTTGTCGAACAGAATCTGCAACGAACTCCACATGATTCAATTCTGTTGTTCGTTAAGGCGATGATTCTTGACTCGCACCCTGCCAGTTCTGCCGGCAACTATTTCAGGGCTCTTTATGATATTGACCAGTGGACAAAAGCCCTCTCTCTTGTCGATCAATACAGCAAAATGAACCCGAATTCCCCTGATGCTTACATAACGCAGGCCCGCATTTTTATAGACCTGCGCAAAACAAAAGAAGCAGGTCTGGCTCTCCAGGAGGCCGGAGTGCGCGATCCTGGCAATCCTGAGATCGACCTTCTCTGGGTAAATTACCTTCTGCAGCGCAACGAGACCGACAAGGCTTCTAAGCGCCTGGCCCGTGCTTTTAGACGTGGTTATAATATGCCTTCAGTCAATCTGGCTGCCGGTATTTTTGCCATGCAGGGCGCCCGTTACAATGAGGTTAACGTGATTCTCAAT
>SABV01000697.1 GCA_009928855.1 Erysipelotrichia bacterium
AAACAAAACGAAAACGCATTTGTAGCAAAAATATGGGCAACACGCAAAATCGGTTTTCTGCTTGATCAGATACGCAAAAATGGCGCAGATGAAGAACTTAAAAACGAAATAATAACTCTGGCCAAACGCTACGGTATTCTTACACCCTATACTTCTTATCTGGTGCTTGAAGACAATGACACCCATGGGCCAAACCTCCGCCAGAGCATGATACCCGAATCAATGCCGTCAGCCGCCTTCGATGAAGCCAGAGCCAAATACTCTGTCGATAAACTCGAAAATCTTTCTGACGGCGCAGAAGCCGTTGGCGCATCAAGAGAAATGAACTCTCTTAAAATGGCGGCATCACCACAGGGGTTTGCTCCGGCACCATCAAAAGGCAGAACTGAGAATGAAGCAAGCATTCAAAGTCCGATTCAAAAGGAAATTGGTGCTAAAACTTTCTATCTGATCGATGAAAAGTGGATCGACAGTGAAATCAAATCACAAAAAGCCCAGATTACCGTAAAAGCCTGGTCAGACGCCTACTTTAAAGTGTGCAACAAATACCCTGAGCTTGCCAAATACCTTTCTGTGGGCAACAAAGTCATAGTCAAATTTGTCGGCAAAATAATAGAAATCAGTCCTGATAGCGGCGAAGAAGAAGACGCCGGCCTGTAAAACACCGCTGTAACAACTTAAAACACCGGAATTCAGCATCAGAAGAATCCCGGTGTTTTTTATTTCCGGCAGTATAAAGAATCAGAACAATCGTATTAAAATAGTTTGCCCTGCTAAAGAATCTTTAACTGTGCTTTTTTAAGTTTGTTGTGATATTATTTCGTGCAAATAAAAGCACAAGGAGCGCAAGGAATGGAAAAGTTCATCAGCCTTATCGGTATTCCGATGCAGATTGGCATTTGTTATGCCTTATCCACTAATCGCAAAAAAATAGACTGGAAGCTGGTTGGCTGGGGCATATCGCTGCAGCTTATTTTTGCAGTATTGATTCTCAAAACAACTTATGGCAAGCAGTTGTTTGGCGTTCTTAATGATGCGGTCGTTAAAATGCTGAGCTTTACCGAAGCCGGCGCAAGCTTTGTTTTTGGCAATCTGGTAAAATTTGTCGTTCCGGTAGGGGTTTCTGACCCTTCTCAAGCTCCAGAACTGGCAGCCCAGGTAACCAACATGAAACTCACAGCCGCCACCGGAGCCTTTTT
>SABV01000698.1 GCA_009928855.1 Erysipelotrichia bacterium
AGATAATCAAATTTATTTACGTTCCAAAGCGCATGATAAGCTTTGTTGTAAAATAAAAACCTCTTCTTGGCGTAAAACTTTTCGGCTGCTATAATGACTCTATGAAAAGACTCCTTATAGCAGTTTTTTATTTGATAATAGTGCCTCTTCTGTCGGTATCGCAATTGTCAGCTCAACAGAGCGGTGAAATAACTGCATCGCCTGCTGAAGCTTTTGACAAACCCGGCCTGCTTACGGCAAAAGAACTTTATCGGCTGGCGCGTGAAGCAATGGCTTCTGGCAGGCTTGATGACGCGCGTCTTTATGCTTTGCGCCTGTTTTTTGATGGAAACCGTAATCAGAATTTGCTTAACCTGCTTGGTGTGACCGAATTGCAGGCCGGTAGAACTTTGCTGGCTTCTGAATGGTTGCGTAAAGCGAGCGCTCTTTCTATTTCAAACAAAGTTGCACAAAGATACCTGTCGCGACTGCCGGCCAGACCGCGCCCGATCCCGGTCGATCCAACAAAACTGGCTGACCATTTCAGTGAAATTTCAGAAGCGATTATGAAGCTCGAAAAGCGGCTGGCAAACCCAAAACTGCATTTTGATTCTGTCATGAAGGCTCTCGAACGGGGCCAGGTTTATCTTGCTCTTGCTCTTTCCGAAGAATACGACAAAAAATATCCAAATTCCGAAGGCGCTTCTCTTACAGCACTATGCGCCTGGTATTTGGGTCGTAATCACGATGCTATCAGTCTTGTCGAACAGAATCTGAAACGAACTCCACATGATTCAATTCTGTTGTTCGTTAAGGCGATGATCCTTGACTCGCATCCGGCCAGTTCTGCCGGCAACTATTTCAGAGCTTTATACGATATTGATCAGTGGACGAAAGCCCTGTCTATGGTCGACCAATACAGCAAAATGAACCCAAATTCTCCTGACGCTTACATAACGCAGGCCCGCATCTTTATAGACCTGCGGAAAATAAAAGAAGCGGGTCAGGCTCTCCAGGAGGCCGGAGTGCGTGATCCTGGCAATCCTGAGATCGACCTTCTGTGGGTAAATTATCTTTTGCAGCGCAACGAGACCGACAAAGCTTCTAAACGCCTTGCCCGCGCTTTTAGACGTGGTTATAATATGCCTTCAGTCAATCTGGCTGCCGGTATTTTTGCCATGCAGGGCGCCCGTTACAATGAGGTTAACGTGATTCTCAAT
>SABV01000699.1 GCA_009928855.1 Erysipelotrichia bacterium
GAATAATATAGAACAGTATTGCGAGGCCATAAGATGTTTTCATATTGCCCCAGATGTGAAACTGGAAAATTCAACAGTTCAGGCATCTGCAGTCATTGTGGATATTCGTTAAGAACAGCATGCCCCGAGTGTGCCTATCCGAATATCCCGGATGCGCGATTTTGCGGTTCATGTGGCTGTGGTTTGAACTGGCCGGTTCGCCTGCAAGATTTTCTCAATCGCAAATTAAATTATCTGCAAAAATTCAAGATTAAAAAATTTGCCACCGGTCTTGCCTTTGGTACTCTGTTGACATTTTTCGCATTTGGAACAATGGGAATGCAAACCACCGACAATGTTGTTCACACGCAGTCTCACGATCGTGTACAACAAATAAAGTTTCACTCAGAATTCGCCTTTAATTTTGACAAAGAGCTGGCAATTTTTTGTCAGAACCGCGACCTTAAACAGAATATCAGCCATAGAGATTTCAACGCAATACTGGACCTGCTTATAAAGCATCTTCGGCCCATTGCAGAGCAACAGAATAAAAAGCGCAAACCAGGCGCATCAAGCAATGTATATGCGCAGATGCTGCATAATTTTTCGCATTCAGACAACGTAACAAGAGGCAGCAGTGCAATGACACTGTTCCATTTTCTCTCTGATTTTCTTGAGCTCAATTACCGTGATTTTTCTCAAGAAACCTCTTATAACGATATTCCGAGATTTCACTTTATGAGCGCACCGGCAGCAGCTTTAAAAAGCCTTAATATAAAGCTGGCCAGAGAAGAAAACACTTTTGGCATCAAAGACGCAGTGAGTCTAGAACAAATCTGCACTGCCGCAAAAAACATTGTGGCAATAGCAGAAAAACGGGCTGAGCAAAGCTAGTGAATATCAGTTGTAGTCTTCTCTAAATTCCACTTTTGGCGGTGAAACGATCACGCCTGGTTCTCTGGCGGGCTCTGCATCTTCTTCTATTGCGGGGGCGTCAGCAAGCTCGTCATCGAGAAATGCGTCTTCTGGAATCTTTGCATCAGCACCCCACCGCTGAAGCACAGCGGTATCCGGGTTATCTCGTGAGATCCAGGTGCCCTGAACAGTTGCGGGTTTAATCGGCTGAACCGGTCGAACCGGAGCAGCAGGATTATTCTGGTAGTTGCCCCTGAAAAAATCCGGATCAGGCATAAAGCTAGATTCAGAAGATGAGACGGC
>SABV01000211.1 GCA_009928855.1 Erysipelotrichia bacterium
GCCACTCAGATCAGCAAAAGGCTCACGGGCACCTGCGGGAGCCTTCATAACCAGTTTATTGGCGAGAATAGATTTTACACCAAGCAGAATTTCTATCAAGCCGTCTACGGCCTGCGGCAGAGTTTCTGAAACAGGCTCTTCAGGACTGCGCAGATATTCTTTAAGCTCCCGCATCAGCAAAAGCGGGTTGGTTTCTGATGATTCACCGAAAACGCCTGCCAGAGAAAAAGTAAAAAAAACAGGGCTATGGCGGGCAGATTTCATCGAAAGGGCAAAATTGCGCAGACATCTAAAAGCCGCAGGCCCGACCAGGCCTGTTTTAAGACATTCTCTGACGCTCTGCGACAACACTTCTGATTCAGGGGCAAAATACAGACATGACTGTAAAAAGCACAGGTTCAAAAAAGCCGTTAAATTATCAAGAACCTGCTCGATATGCTTCAGTTTTTCTTCTGGAGCAGCTGCTTCAAACACTTTAAACAAAGGGTCTACCAGAAAAGAGGGATATCGCTGCGCGATTTCACGGGCAGGCCCCGGCAACTCAGCTTTTGCAGCAGAAAGAACCGATTTTATAGCCGAGGGCTCAGACAATTCCGCCGGCGATGGCGCCAACGGTGGCAACGATGCGACCGCTGACGGTGTCTCTGAGGGTAACAGATGAGCCGTGACGGGCTCACTGGTATTTTCATCGACAACAAGAATATCCATATCTTCTTCGACGCTATCAAGAAATGAAATCAGCGATTCATCTACAACGGGCATAAAATCTGATGTCATAGACAGATCTACAACATTATCAATTGAGGGCAAATCAATAAACGAGAGATCTGATGCTTCTTCAGGCTCTTCAAAAGAAAGTTTGCCATTTTCAGCTAAAGATTCTGAGAATTCTGTCAGACCAGCTGCCGGTTCAATATCTGCAAAAGCAGTGGATTCTTCGGGCACTTCAAATTTTTCATCAGGAGTCTTGATTTCTTCAGTCAGAAATTCAAGAACATCAGCATCAGGCTCTGCAACAACCTCAACAGATTCTTCAACGGCGGGTTCAGAAAGATCATCAGCAAATTCGCAAGCTTCTGAAGAGCTGATTTCAAACTTTTCAGCAGACGGCTGTGAGGTGCCGACAAAAAATTCAGAAAGCTCTGCATCATCTGGTTCAACACCAGCGACGGCAGAACCTGTTGCATCGTCAACGAACTCAAACGTTTCACAGGGTGCCGTTTCAATTGTTTCAGCAAACAATTGAGCGGTGTCAGCATCTTTTTGCAAAGCTTCAGGCGATTCTATAAAAAACTCTTCTTCGCCGACTGACTCACAAGCGTCAGAAGCTGATTCGGTAACGTCAAAAGACTTGTCGAGAGTGAATTCTTCTGAGAACGTTGCCTCAGAATCTGTCGCATCAAATTCTACGGTAATCTCATCGGTCGACGCAGACGCAGACTCGCTGTTAACCGATGGTTCAGGGCAGATCTGCTCAGAGGCTTTTTCGAAATCTATTTCGTCGAGTGTTATATTATCGGGTTGCGCCGTATCAAAAAAACCATCGGCAACAGCCGCATCGGCAAGGTCCATTGTTTCAACAAGTTCAAGGGGCACATCCCCGGCTTGCTCAAGCTCAACGCCAGGAATTGCGTCAAATTCTCTAAGCTGTTGTTCAAAATCAAGCATTTCTTGTGCTTCTACGTTGGCCAGTTGGTTTGCCAAAGCTTCTTCTTCGGCTTTTTTTTGTTGTTCGGCCTCAATTTTCTGCAATCGCTTGGCTTCCATCTGCTCACGAAATGACGGCACTTTTTTTTCTTCAACAGCTTCGACATGCTGTTTTTTTTCAACTTTATCCTCTGCATCAGCTTCTGGCAAAGACTTATCGTCGTCTATTCTGGGTCTGTAGGGAATCGAGTCTAGAAGTTTAATAGCTTCGCGGGCTTTCTGAGCCACCAGCGGATGCTTATGATACTGAACTTTTGCAATAACAGACCGCAGGTTGTGATTAATAAGTTTGGGCAGAAAAGGCGCAACATTGTCGAGCACCCATTCGTCAGGCGACCCCAGTGAGTAATCCAGTATGATCGCCAGTTCGCCAGGTGGCATCTGCCGAACAGCGTCAAATGCGGTCTGAGCGACAACCGGGTCGGGATCGGCAATCAAATTGAGTACATAGGCGAAATGGGTCGGGCGACCGCTTTTAATCGCTTTTTCGCATGCCATAGAACGCACACCGGGGTCAGGGTGGTTCAGGCAATTTTCAACAAATTGCTGCGCATCCGGCGGAATCGCATCCCCCATCGCGCCCAGCGTAGCAACCATCATCTGGCTGCTACCACGACTCGCAAGGTATTTCCACATTTCAGCTGTAAGACCTGCTGCGCCAACAGGCTTTTGCAAGACCTCGATAATGCGCCGCTCAGCAAGGGCATCGCGCGGAAAAGCTTCAAGTGTCAGACATACCTGCACCATGAACACGGCAATTTCTTCGTTCTGTTCATATGACGCCGCCTTTTTTAACTCTGGCAACAAGTCATGCCGGCGATCGAAAAGCACGCGGTAAACAGCTGCGCGTTTAACTTCGGAGTCAGAGCTATAAAGTTGTGCTATAAGGTCTTCAGTCAAAATCAACCACTCTTTTGCAATAATCCAGACAAAGCTATTATACCAAGTCGCTCCAGCATTGCTAAGTCATTTATCCAACCGAAATCTGAGAATGATTTTATATGCTGTTCACGTTTATTTAAGACTTTCACGGTAGAGATCTAACATCTGCTCAACAACGATATCACGCGCAAACTTCTGCTCGACCAGATTACGTGCTTTCGCACCCATAGATTGCCTCAAGTCTGGCTGAAGAGCCAGTCGTTCGATGGCATCCGCGAGCGCCTGCGGATCTCTGGGACAACAGAATGCGCTCAAGGCTTTGCCGGTTCATCACTGCCGGGAAACGTTGCAGGACATCAACGGCAATCATGCTCAAGTCCATCCAGTTGCCCGTCAAAATAGAGGGCTCTGACCCAGGCATCGTGGGCAAAACCTTTATCATCATTACTTCGCAATGAATTTAGGGCCCTTATGGCAGCATAATAATCCCGACGTTCCAGATACTGCAACCCTAACAGGTATAGCGAATAAGGGTCAGAGGGAGTTCGGTGCGCACGTTTTCTCAGCGTCTCAAATGCATCATCGACAAAACCGCACTGATCAAAAGCAGTTGCCAAAATGGTTGCAGCTGTCGAATCATCAGAAACCCGCAAAGCGTAATCAAGATATGGAATAGCCAGCGGCTGTTTCAGCTCATTAAGATAAAGAAGACCGGCAATATACGGCGCCTGGTGCTGATTCTGGTTGAGCATCAATACATGTCCGGCGATCTGCACCACCTCTTCTTCACGACCTTTGATGCGACGGGCAGCCAGAAGACGGTTGTTCCAGAAACCCACCTCGCCCGGCACTCTGGCACAAGCTTGAGCAAAAAGCTCGACGGCCAGTACAAAGTCATTGACTCGCATTGCCTGCAAGCCCTGGTTATTAAGCTCTACACCGCTGTTAAACTGACTAACATCCGGCTGTGAAAACTGTGGAGGCGGCAGTATCTGAAAAGAACCGCCACTATAGAGAGGAGCCGTCTTTGCCTCCGGGAAAAATCCTGCCAGACGACTGTCATCAGCTGACAATGGGCTCGCCAGCAGCAGATTTACCAACCAGAAAGTGAAAATTAATAATCTCAACATAAGCCTATAGTATCATCAGCGGCGGTCAGGCACAATTACTAAACCTGATCAATCTCAAGCCTTGCTAGCAGCACAGTGATTTCTTTGTCATCAGGCCGTGCAAAGACATTTTTTTTTGCGCGAGTATTTAAAATATGGAAACAAACCAAGCGCTTCACTGACGTCATGCGAAAGCATAACAATTTCTCCGGCCGGCAGATCAAGCCCCGGACGTTTTTCTGGCGCAAGAACGATGGCCTGTGGACCGCTCAGATCAGCAAAAGGCTCTTTAGCACCTGGCGGGCTTTCATCACCAGGCTGTTATTGAGAATGTATTTAACGCCGCGAAATATTTCAGTCAGACCGTCGATAGCTTGGGGCATACTCTCTTCAATAGGCCAAGCCGGGCTGCGCAGAAACTCTTTAAGCTCACGCATCGTCATATTGCTATCAGACGATTCGCTGAGAATCCTGGCGAGTGAAAAAGTAAAAAATACCGGACTACTTCGGGTCTTTTTCATGGAGAGAGCAAAGTTATGCAGACAACTCAGAGCCGTAGGACCGACAAGGTGACCCTTGATGCACACTCTTTGATGCTTTTGCTCAAAACCTCTGATTCTGGAGCAAAAAACAGACAGGATTGCAGATAACATAAATTCAGAAAAGCGATAAGGTTGTCTACAACCACACCGATCGCCTTAAGCTGCATATCATGTCTGTTGGTTTGAAAAAGCTGCAAAAATGGATCAGCAATAAACGAAGGATATCTGGCAACAATCTCACGAGCTGCGGCTGGCAAAGCCGCATTATGCAACTGCGGCCTCGGCAGAGCCACCTGCTTATCGGTTGGTTGAATCTGCTTAACCTCTTTAACATTGGCTGTCGTGGCTACCCTGGCTGCATCTGGCACAGGTTCTGGCTTTACCACGACATTTTCGTCCACAACCAGTATCTGCATATCGTCATCATCAGCCTCAATTGTCTCTGAAACCGTTGGCTGCACAGCAATAACAACAGCATTTTCAGCCGAACCTTTTTCAGCAATGCTGGGAGTGGCACTATGGCTGTCGAGGTTGTCGGAGTTGTCGATTTTCACAAGATTACCATTGTTTTGAATGTTCGCAGTGTTTGCAGTGTTTGCGATGTTTGCGATGTTTGCGATGTTTGCGATGTTTGCGATGTTGTGAGTTTTATCGGTGTTGGCAACGTCTTCAGCATTTTCGCTAAGCGTAACGGGCTGTGTCTGCGACGGCGCCATATCTTGCTGGGCAGCAGCAAAATCAATGGTATCGCCATCAAAGCTGATAATGTCTGTCGGTGGCAGTTCGGCTTCAAGATCCATAACCTTTGCAGCAGCAGAGTCACTGTCACAGGCCAGCGACACATCTTTTTTAAAGGTCGACTCTGAAGAATAAACATCAGCAGCGACTGATGGGGCAATTTCTTCGGACTGAGCCCCGTAGATCATATTTTCCTGCGACTGAGAGGCTTCCTGTGCAGGTAACGCTTCTACAGCCGAATACGGGCAAGACTCAGCAACCTCGTGAACAGCTTCGTCCATACTATCGTCAACTTCTATATCATTGAGCATGGCTGCTTGGGCTTCAAAACTGGTATGCTGCAAAAAATCATTTTCATCCGGAACATCATCATCAAAGTTGAGGCTGGTTTCATCCCCACAGCTGGCGATAGTGTCGAATGCAGCAATCTGGCCTTCCAGGCCGGCAATATCTTCAGGCTGCACCTTTACCAGTTCGGCGTTAAGCTCTTCTTCTTCGGCCTGACGCGCTCTTCTTCCATTTTCTGCAGACGCTTCAGCTCCATCTGTTCTTTAAAAGAAAGCGCCTTTTCAGCAGGCTCAAGGTCTTCGGCCTCAGAATCGGCTTCAATTGCTGCGTCAGCGAGGGCTGATTCCGCAAAAGCCTCATCGGCTTTTTTGCGTTTACTGACATAGGGAATGGGATCGAGAGTTTTCAGGGCCTCACGGGCTTTTTTAGATACGAGCGGGTGCTTGTGATACTGAACCTTAGCGATAACCTGACGCAAGCCGTTATTGATCAGCAGCGGTAAAAATAGAGCAACGTTGTTGAGCACTCATTCGTCAGGCGAGCCCAGGGCATAATCAAGAATAATAGACAGCTCATTAACCGGCATGTCACGCACGACACAAAACGCGGTCTCGGCAACCAAAGGATCAGGGTCAGTGATAAGATTAAGGACATAAGCAAAATGTGTTGGCCGGCCGCTCTTGATAGCCTTTTCGCAGGCCATGGCTCTGATATCAGGGTCCGGGTGATTAAGGCAGGCTTCAATAAACTCCTGGGCATCGGGAGGTATTGCCTCGCCCATGGCCGCAAGGGCCGCAATAAGCATCTGGCTGCTGCCATTATTCATCAGATATTTCCACATGCTTTCAGAAAGAAGCCCCGCGCCATCCGGGCGCTGCAAAAACTCAATTATGCGCCTCTCAAGCGATGAATCACGCGAAAAGCTTCAAGAGTAAGGCCAACCTGCACCATAAACACAGCCACTTCTTCATTCTGCTCAAAAGAAGCCGCCTTCTTAAGTTCAGGCAGCAGGTCGTGCCGCCGGTCAAAAAGCACGCGGTAAATTGCAGCGCGCTTG
>SABV01000212.1 GCA_009928855.1 Erysipelotrichia bacterium
TTCCAGGGCTGCAATCATTTGCCGCAGAAGGTTTTCGTCATTCAGAATAGCAAGTTCTTTTATACTGTTAAGAGTTCGTTGTAACAGATGATGTTCTGTTACCCTGTCAGACGCGTTTAAGGCCAAAAAGGTTAACAGGCCGATACCCAGTATCGGCAGAATTACAATCATTCCCAGAATAGAAGCCAGTCTGCGTCTTATAGAAAGTTTGAAACTCAGCCCAAATAAACTGCAGCGGACCAGAATCATAAAATACAACATTATGCTCAGCGATGCTGCAAGTCTGAAAAGGTTATATTGATACTGTTGTTCTGAAAGCGATTCAGGCAGACGAGCACTGATTTTGATGTGCAATCTGTCTGTTTTGTTGTTAGCCGTTGGTTTGCGATTTCTGGTCATGAAAAAATAATGATTCCAGAACTCGCTTGGTGGTTTAGTGTAATATTCAATGCCATGGGGCAATGTCATAAAGCCTTCTTTCGGGCTTTCCAGATCTATGAGGGTTGCCGAAGAATTCTGTTTTTCTATGCTGATTGCTTTTTTTAACATTGCCCAGGGACTGACAGACATTTGCGGCATGATAACGGTATATGCACCATGCGTATTCACTTTGCTGATGCAGCTATAGGAATAATAATAAATAGATTGCTGCCCGAAATAATCGGTAAAAAGTTCGTCAACGCTGTCATGCCCACCTGTTATTTCCGAAAATCGTGTGAGATAGGCAAAACTTTGGGTGTTTTGATTGTTCGTAGCGCATTCTTGCAGATATTTCGAAATCTTGCTTGTTGTAATCCATCTTTTTTGATAACGCTGCAGATTAAGACGCTCTGAATTGTTAAAGCTTACAAATGATTGTTCTTGTGCAAGCCTTCTGCGCACAGCAGGGGGGCACTGGCGCTTTAATTCATCTGAATACCAGTAATATCCGTCAGTGTATTCAGGTGGGTTAACCAGAATTAAAATGGCGTCAAGTCCGCGTCGTCGTAAAGATTTTAAGAGCTTTTCCGGCAGTCTGTCAGAGAATTCTTTTTTTCCGAAGTCTACGGCAGGGTGCATCTTTAGAAGCTCTGGCGTTACTTCAGGCAGAACCTCGCGATGTACGCTTCTGATAATCTCTTCAACATAAGCGGTCGGCTTCATCTGTGCTTTTATTTTGTCTGCTGTTTGCAGCACAGTTTCACGCAGCATATTCATCTCGGTTTCGCGGTTGCGTGCCAGACTTGTTTTTAGCAGGGTATTAAAAA
Source organism: Erysipelotrichia bacterium (assembly GCA_009928855.1). GTDB lineage: Bacteria > Muiribacteriota > Ozemobacteria > Ozemobacterales > Ozemobacteraceae > Rifleibacterium. The sequence goes on from SABV01000212.1 coordinate 1,248, forward strand.
AAACAATAGGAATCAGCAGAACCAGAAAGGCAGTGAGAAGAATGGTCTGGTAGTTTTGTTTACTACGCTGTTTACCGTTTTTTAAATCTATCATTGCATGTGCCGTCTGGATGTACGGTATTGGTCAGTTCGTTTTGAACATGTCGAGCAGTTTGATAAAAATCAGGTAAACACCGGCAGTTGCTGCCGAACTGACACCGATTGAAGCGGCAAAAGAGTAATCGCGCCGGAGCATATAAGGAAGAATTATAAAAAATATAAGCGAAGGCAGAACCATATAAAAAATATCTTCGACGAGCCCTGCTGTCTGAGCTTTATTGGCAGTATCATAATAATACCAGGTTATAGCAATGATAGAAGTGGTGGGCAAAGCCGCCAGCATTGCTCCGGCCATCTGATTTCGTTTGGCCGCCTCGCTGATAAGAATCACCATAACTGTGGTAACGAGTATCTTTATAAAGTATTGCATAAATGCGATTTTACCATTATTCTGTGCACCTGACAAAATAAAAGCGAGCTTGTAATAATGGGTATAAAACGCTATTCACTAATCGAAAATTCTTCACGTAAACGCGAAATAGTTCTTCTAAAAGCATTTCCCTGTGTGTGGGGCCGTTGTTCTTTCTGCGACTATATTCACGATAACAGCGAAAATGAAGACGAGATAAATGCCTCCAATAAAGAGGTGCTTGCCCAGGTAACAGGTTGCTGTGAGGCTTTGCAGGTTATAAATTCAGGCAGCTGTTTTGAGATTCCTGCCGCATCGATGCAGATGATTAAAGATACTGTTGTAAAACATCATATCAAACAGCTTTATTTTGAAGCTTACTGGAGCTATCGTCATCGTCTGCACGAGATAGAGAACTTTTTTCAGGTTCCAATTATCTTTATAACCGGCATAGAGACATTTGATGAGCATTTTCGTAATACGGTGCTCAAAAAAGGCATTGTGTTCAGTGATGTGAGTGAAGTCAGAAAATATTTTCAGTCTGTTTGTCTGATGGTAGGCATACAGGGGCAGACAAAAGACATGATTCGCCGTGATATTGATATATTGATGCATAATTTTTTGCATGGAACAATAAACCTTTATGTGAACAATACAACATCAATAAAGGCTGATTTAGAACTTCAGCAATGGTTTCGAGAAGAATTTGCATGGCTGAAAAACAGTGAAAAAGTTGATATTCTTTTTGACAACACCGATTTTGGGGTTGGGGGGCCGGCTTCACTATGACCAACAGTTACATCTGGCTTGTTCTTCTGCTGGTAAACTATTTTATGGTTATTGTTGCGTTCAGGTATTTTAGAAACTATGGCCTGTTTGTGTGGGTTGCTCTGGCCTCTGTTCTTGCAAATATACAGGTCATCAAAACAATTGAGTTGTTTGGCCTTGTAACTACTCTTGGTAACATAGTTTATGGCACTTCTTTTCTTGCCACCGATATTCTCAGCGAATGCTATTCTGAAAAAGAAGCCCGCAAGGCGGTTATGATAGGTATTTTCTCGATAATTGCCACTACGATTATTATGCAGATATGTCTTTTGTTTCAGCCGCATTCATCAGATATCGCACATGACGCTTTGAACACGATATTCTCTATTATGCCGCGCATAACCCTGGCCAGCATTACAGCATATTTTGTCAGCCAGAATTTTGATGTGTGGTTTTTTAATTACCTTAAAATCAGGTTTCCCAAATATCTCTGGTTGCGAAATAATGCGTCAACCATGCTCAGTCAGTTTATTGACAACGTAATTTTTACTATGCTGGCGTTCTGGGGAGTCTTCGAACTTGAGGTTATCTGGCAGATTTTTGTCACTTCTTATGCGATGAAGTGGGTCGTAGCATTGTGTGACACGCCAGTTATATACTGGGCAAGATCGTTTAATCGACAGAATCCTGATCAGAACAATTCTGCTGTCATTTCCATACCCATTTCAGAAAGCGCCTGCGCAAATTCACTGGTAGACAGTGCTCTGGGGTAATTGTAAAATACCTGACCGGGCCTTTCGTTGTAGTAAGGACGATTGCAGTTTCCGCAACCTGAAGTTCTGAATGCGTCTCCATGCTGTAGTGCGGCAACGAGAGCAGTCTCAGTGATGCCATAATTTATGAGCCTGCCGTCATTGAATCGGCAGTTTTGACTTGATATAACGCCGTTTTCGCATAAAAAACGGAAGGCCTGAACTCGGCGATAAGCAGAAATTTCTGGGGCTTCGCCGCCGTTAACCGGTGTCAGTGCAAACAGCGAAACTTTGCCTCCGGCAGCAACAATTGCATCTATACGTTTAATAAAATCTTCTTCTGTATCGCCGAGCCCAAAAATCAGGTGAACTTCGATTTGCGAACCGGCTTTATAAAGCAGGGTCTGCAATGATGGCCAGTCTGTCTGCCAGTTTTTTCTTTTGTGTTCGGTATATGTCTTTTCTGTTGCGGCATCCAGTCCAATGCCAACATGATCTATGCCCATTGCAAGCATTTCCAGTGCAAGATCTGTTTGAGACGGGCTCAGGGTCATGCTGGTAGAGATACCGGTTGCTACAAGTTTTTTAACCAGTTCTTTGAGAATATCATTCATTTGTGGGTTAAAGCCGGTTTGCAGGCAAACCCTTTTGAATGGCAGCGGAACTGTGGTCAATTTTTCTAATATTGTCGTAAAGCTGAATTCTGGCCAGATTATTCGTGATAATTTCTGTGATTCTTTATTGCCATTAGCTCTGGAGCAGAAAGAACAATTGCCGATGCAGCCTTTATCGAAAAGTAGATATGCAGTGGTCGGTGGCACGTCCTGGCGAGCTTTAAGAAGGCCTAGAACTATTGCTGTGCCATATGAGACTCTTATAGATTCATTGTTCATGAGAAAATCACCTCAACAGTTTAAGGCGCAACAATTGCCGAAGCCGTTGACCTTGATGCCTGTGTCGTTCAGGGTTTGCAGCAGAGTGTGGTCTGGCATTACAATTTTTCTTACGCCATGCATCCAGGCCAAAAGGTCCAGGTCACGTCGATATAGCCCGGAAGGCCTCATACAACCGAGAAGAACAGGGCAGGTCAGGCTTTTTTGTGCTTTTTTAAGAACATCAATAACACGCGCAAGCTCCGGAACAGGCGCATTCTGCATTCTGGTACCCGGAGTGGGGCGAAAAACAAGAAAAACCACTTCAGCTGGTTTTTGTTCTGCCAGAAAATCGATGGTGTCTTCTTCGCCTGAATCTGTGCCATAATTGAGACCAATTGTTATGTGAGCTACAGTTTTAAATTTTTTACAGTAATCTGTGAAAAGCCTGCGGTAGTCTGCGCATGAGTATGGCAGACCGAATACTTCACTGATAACCGAGTCGTTACCGGGCAGATCAAATGAGACAACCGGGTTGCGTGATGCAAGCGGCAGAAGATTCTCTGCGTTCTGATAACCGGGGTGAAGATTAAGTTGCAGGCGTTTTGGGAGTTGTAAAATGTTTGAAATGTGTTCTTTTATCGGCACTTCGCCAGATTTTGAACTGCCACCGCTTATCAATACGGCATCATAAGCATTCAGATCGACCTGACTCAACCGTGAAAAAGGCTGCATGCCCTTGAGGTAGTGGCCATTGCAGTGGGCACAGTTCTGGTGGCAGGTCGCGTCTGTCAGTGAAAGGCTGAGAGTTCTGGTTGGTGTGACTCGATCAAGATAGAAGTCATGGTTTTCTAAAAACACCTGTTCAGAGGGCGCCAGTCTGCGAAATGGCTCAGAAATGCCTTCAATCAGGCGAGAGTAGATGTTTTTCATGGCAGGGGTCAGATTTCGTCGTCAGCTGAAACTCGAATAACCTCTGAAAGAGTGGTTATGCCGCGCAAAACCTTGGCGAGGCCATCCTGGCGAAGGGTGCGCATACCCTGTTTCATAGCTTCATTTTTAATGACACTGGTAGCCGACTTCTCTATAATCAGTTCCTTGATGCGCTCATTCGGAATCAGGAGTTCAGTGATAGTGGTGCGCCCGCGATAACCAGTCTGATTGCATTTTACACAGCCTTGCCCCTGATACACTTTTGTTTTTCCTGCCTGGTAAAGCAACTTGGACCGCTTAATTACAGCAGGCGCTGGTTGATATTCTTCTTTGCATTCTTCACAGATCATTCTAACAAGGCGTTGAGCCATGATGCCGATGATAGAACTTGCTACCAGAAACGGTTCTACGCTCATGTCTATCAGACGGGTCATTGCGCCCGCTGAATCGTTGGTATGGAGGGTCGAAAACACCAAATGCCCGGTCAGAGCTGCTCTGATAGCAATCTCGGCTGTATCGTAGTCGCGAATTTCGCCAACCATGATTACATCGGGATCCTGGCGAAGAATTGAGCGCAACCCGCCGGCGAATGTAAACCCGGCTTTCGGGTTAATCTGCCCCTGGTTTATGTTAGAAAGCTGGTATTCAACAGGGTCTTCAATAGTTACAATGTTGATTGAGGGATCTTTTATACACTGCAAAGCGGCATAAAGAGTAGATGTTTTACCACTTCCGGTGGGGCCCGTGACTAGAATGATGCCGTTTGGTTTGTTGATAAGGGAAGTAAAATTGATCAATGTGTCATCGGGAAAACCAAGTTCTTCAAGGCCAAACACGACAGTGCTTTTGTCGAGAATTCGCATTACAACCTTTTCGCCGCGCAGAGTCGGGTAAGTAGAAACACGAAGATCTATTTCCCGATCCTGGAGCTGCAATTTAATGCGGCCATCCTGAGGAATGCGTTTTTCGGCGATGTCCAGTTCTGCCATTACTTTGCAGCGCGATATGCACGCTGCTTCAAAAGTTTTCGGAAGCGACATTACTTCCTGCAACATGCCATCAATTCTGAACCTTGTTCTGAGTATGTTTTCGTCTGGCTCGATATGAATGTCTGAGGCTTTTTCTTTGATGGCACGCATTATTATCAGATTGACGAGCTGTATAATGCTTTGTTTATCAGTGACATTTATGGCTGAGAGATCTATGACACTGTCGCCAACGCGTTTTTCTCCATGCCCCTGAATTTTCTTTGCGAAATCCTCAATGCTTGTATTTTGCTGAGCTCCTGTCGCGGCGGC
>SABV01000700.1 GCA_009928855.1 Erysipelotrichia bacterium
GCAAATAATTACCGCTTGCCTCTGGTATCGACATGGCCGCCAATTTTTTAAACAAAGGGCATGTTTTGAGATCAGAAAATTTTACCGGCAGGGCAGAAAGTTCATATTGCACCGCAAAAAGTCAGAAAATTTTACCGCTTTTCTACCGCCTGAGCCGTAGAACCGCGTTATCACTGCAAACTTTACAGTTTCACAGACTGTAAAGAAAATGCTTGCTTTATATCTTACTTTGATTTATTGTTTTAAGTATCGGAAAGATTTAAAAAAGAGGTAAAAATATGCAAGGCTGTAAAGTTCTCGACAATCACGAAGTATCAAGTTTGCTGGACTCAACAAAATCGGCGCGTGATAGATTGATGATTTTAACCGGGCTGAGCTTTGGCACAAGAGTTAGTGAAGCTCTCGAATTGAATTTTTCTGATGTTTCAGGTAGCCAGCTTTCATTGAAAAGCAAGAAGGGCAGCAATAACCAAGTATTCCCGATAAATGAACAGTATCGGGCGGCGGTAAACGCGGCAAGGGCTGAATATATCGCTATGGGCTGGAACGTGACCGCTGATACAGCATTGTTTTTAAATCGCTCTGGCGTTCGCATGACCAGACAAGCCGCCTCAGATATTATGCGCAAAACTGCCAATAACGGCGGGGTATCGGGCAAGGTAAACACACACAGCCTGAGAAAAAGTTTTATCACACGGATTTATAGAATGACTCAGTATAATATTGCTGAGACAAAAAATTATTCCCGTCATAAAAGTCTGGCAAGCCTTGACACTTACTTGGCAACTACGCAGACAACAGACCTATGCAAAAACTTGAGCTGGTAAAGGGGTGCTGACATGGCCAACGAAAAAGAAACCGTTACAATTCGCCTATCCGCTGAGACAAAAAAGCGGCTGAAGATTATCGCAGCAGAAACAGGTAGCAATCTTTCTGACACTATCACGCGGCTGATTGATGCTGAGCGTGACCGTCTGAAAGGTGGCAGCGATGCAAATAACAGTTGAACTCACAGAAGATCAGGCGGCGGCGTTGGCGCAATTCTGCAAACGTATGCGCCATGATATAGCGCGTTCAATCGCGGTCGATGATGCCAGTTATAATCCACGCTGAAAGGAACTAATGACATGTCAATAAAATATGATGCGACCCTGACCCTTGCCAATAGTGAAAGGCAGGGCAAAGTA
>SABV01000213.1 GCA_009928855.1 Erysipelotrichia bacterium
CAGATCATCAATATCCTGCTTATAAGAAAGCCCCAGAACGCCAATCACAGGATTTTTGAAACGCTCGGCGGCCTGTAAAACTCTTTTAATTACAAAAGCGGGTTTGCTGTCGTTAACACGGCGGGCAGTGCTGATCAATCGGGATTCTTTTGGGCACGCATCGACAATAAACCATGGGTCGACGGCAATGCAGTGTCCACCCACACCTGGGCCGGGTTTGAGAATATTAACGCGCGGGTGCAGATTAGCGAGCTTTATCAGTTCCCAGACGTTGAGCTTAAGACTTTCGCAAATAATCGACAATTCATTGGCGAAAGCGATATTTACATCTCTGAAGCTGTTTTCGACCAGCTTGACCATTTCGGCGGTAGTCGAATCGGTCAGATAAATCTGCCCTTTAACAAAGGTAGAATAAAGATTTTTGGCCTGTTCTGCACATTCCGGGGTAAAGCCACCAATTACCCGGTCATTTTCGACAACTTCACGCATAATCTGCCCGGGAAGCACGCGTTCGGGGCAGTGAGCGAGAAAAACATCTTTCCCTGGCGTAAAACCGGCCTCTCTGATTATCGGAGCGATTATTTTTGTGCAGGTCTCTGGCGGAGAAGTAGATTCGAGAATAACCAGATTACCAGGCTGCAAATGGCCGGCCAGAGATCTGGCTGCAGCCTCGACGTATGACATGTCTGGCTTTTTATCAGCTTTAAAGGGCGTTGGCACAGCAATGATAAAAACGTCTGCCGGCTCGGGTGTAATAGAGGCACGCAACTTGCCAGATTGCACAGCAGCCCTTACGAACAGGTCAAGATCCGGTTCTGTTATATGAATTTTTCCACTGTTTATCGTATCTACAACGTTTTGGCAAACATCGACGCCCAGCACCTGATAACCTTTTGCGGCAAGTATCGAGCTGGTCGGCAAACCAATGTAACCCAGCCCAAGAACGCAGATTTGCTTCATTTCTGTTATCCTGACCGTTAAAATAAATGATCCGTCTGCAGCAATCGTACCAGAAAAAAGTGATAATCTCAATAAAGAATCAGACCGGCCAACCCCGAAAGCATTATCAGTTTGATTGGATCAGTCTTATAAAACGAGGCGATAAATGTCGCAATAAAAATAAAAATACTGCTCTTATCAATAAAATTATGAGCATTCATCAACGACAGGGCAGCAGCTGCAATCAAACCGATTATCGCCGGCTTCAGGCCCAAGAAGGCCATTTCCACATAATGATTATCGCGAAATTTTATATAAAAACGCGAAAAAAGCAACATAATAACCAGGGGCGGCAAACAAACTGCAAAAGTGGCGACCACAGCACCAGATATGCCCCCAGAGACTGCGTAACCAACATAGGTAGCGCTGTTTATAGCAATCGGGCCGGGCGTCATCTGCGAAATAGCAACTATGTCGGTAAAATCAGCCATAGTCAGCCATTGATGGGGTGCGGCAACCACCTCATGCTGAATCAGCGGCAGCATTGCATAGCCGCCACCGAAACCAAATAAACCAATTTTGAAAAAAGACACAAAAAGCAAAAAATAGGTTTCCATCGTTTAACTCCTCAACTGTCGGCGACGAAAAACACCGACGGCGAGACCTACAACAGCCGCTCCGACAACAACAATCGCTGGCGAAAAACCCAGACAGGCAACCATCAACGCCACTGCGACAGCAACAATCGCCCCTGATGCCCCTATCTGCATCGTTTTTCCAAGAGAATAAAGCGGAGCAGCAATCAGCGCGACAACAGCCGGGCGCAAGCCTTTAAAAACAGCCTCCACCTGGGGAATACTTCTAAAGCTCGCCAGATAAGCGACAATAACGAGAATAATAAGAAAAGAAGGCAGCACGGCACCGAGAGTGGCAACAAGACTGCCGCCGATGCCACCGACTTTGTAGCCAACAAAAACAGAAGTATTCACAGCTATCGGACCCGGCGAAGACTGAGCCAGAGCAAGCAATTCAAAAAACTCGGTTTCGTCAACCCAGCGGCGTTTTTCGACTATTTCTCTCTGAATCAAGGGTATCATCGCGTAGCCGCCACCTAGAGTGAACATCCCGATTTTGAAAAAAACAAAAAACATCTGTAACAGAATGTGCATTAAAAAAATCTCCATAAACATGGCCCTGGGCAGTATCTTGGTGGCACGCAGCAGAGTATAACATCTTTACCTGATAATTTTAACCTGCTTCTTTTTTTAAACCAGATTTTTTTGAGCCGTGGAATGATTGCGAGAAATGGCAAAATATGCTATCAATGCTGAAAAATTGAGTAGATTTGTCAGCTATGCGTACTTTTTTGAATTTCTGCATACATGTATTTGACCGCATCGTTGCCACAAAAGTCACCGAGGCGGCAGCAGCAATTGCCTATTATGCCATTCTGTCGTTTTTTCCATTGATTCTCTTTATCATCGCCTTCAACTCATCATTCTTGCAAAGCGCAGAAGTGCAGGGGCAGATTCTTAAATTCGTTGAAGAATACCTGCCCGGCTCTGAAACGATAGTAATGGGTAATATCCAGCACCTTATAAACGCCAGCGGCGCCGTGGGGCTGGTTGGCACCATTGTATTGCTGTGGTCAGCCACGCTTGTGTTTGCCGGATTTGCCCAAAACATCAACTCAGCCTGGACAAGCGCCGAAAGCCGACACTTTTTAATAGATCGCCTGATAGGACTAATGATGATCGGCATTCTGGTGATTTTTTTGATACTGACACTGATAATGAATACCCTGTCAGATGTCCTGCCACGACTGTTTCCTGAATATCTGGGCCATTATTTTGCCGACATGACGAAACTGCATCATTTCATGCTCGACTACCTGCCCTTATTAAGCATGTCAGGCCTGCTGCTGATGCTCTACAAATACATTCCGAATGTACATGTAAAATGGCACGAATCGGCGGCCGGCACTGTATTTTCGGTCATAGCGCTGCAATTCACCCGAACGGCTTTTGTCTGGTATCTTTCTTTCGGCACCGATAGTTACAGCCTGGTATATGGCTCGCTTGGCGCAGTTGTCGCATTTATGCTCTGGATATATCTCTCTTCATGCGTAATTCTGATGGGCGGACACGTGAGTGCGTCGGTAGCCACGTTTTTACGAAATGCAAAAAACCCTGTGATTGCAGAAGAGCTTGCGACCTTGCCACAATCACAGGAAGAATAACAAAGGTTCAACTCACCACTTCTCGACCTGTTTTTTCTCGCTTTTCATACTCAGCGAAATGCGTTTGCGCGGAATATCAACCTCAAGAACCCTGACCATGACACGCTGCTGTACTTTTACAACTTCGGCCGGGTCTTTTACAAACTTATCTGAAAGCTGGCTGACATGCACCAGGCCATCCTGATGCACTCCGATATCGACAAAGGCGCCGAATTGCGTCACATTAGTGACAATACCAGGCAGCTTCATGCCGACAACCAGATCTTTCATTTCGTTAACGCCTTCGGCGAAGGCAAAAGCTTCGAATTTTTCGCGCGGATCAATGCCGGGGCGGGCCAGTTCGCTCATGATATCGTTAAGGGTGGGCAAACCGGTCTCTTCACTTACATAATTCTGCAACTTCACCTGTTTGCGCAGCTGCGAGTTTTTAACAAGTTCTTCAACGTCGCAGCCCTGATCCGCAGCCATTTTTTCGACAATCTTATAACTTTCCGGATGCACAGCGCTTCTGTCGAGCGGGTTGTCACTGTTGCGTATCCGCAAAAAACCAGCCGCCTGCTCAAAAGCTTTAGGCCCAAGTCTTGGCACCTTTAAAAGCTGCTTTCGACTTTTAAAAGGCCCGTTTTCTTCACGCCAGGCAACGATATTTTTTGCCAATTGGGGGCCCAGACCGGCAACATAGCTCAGAAGTTGTTTACTGGCAGTGTTCGCCTCAACTCCAATGCCGTTAACACAGCTCATTACCATATCATCCAGGCTTTTTTTCAAACGGGCCTGTTCGACGTCATGTTGATATTGGCCAACTCCGATCGATTTCGGATCGATTTTTACAAGCTCGGCAAGCGGGTCCATAAGGCGTCTTCCGATTGAAACGGCACCCCTGACAGTAATATCATGATCAGGAAACTCTTCGCGGGCAACTTCAGAAGCGCTATAAATAGAAGCACCACTCTCGTTGACCATCACTACTGCAATGTCGCCGGGCAACTTCAGGCTCTTGATAAAAGCTTCGGTTTCACGGCTGGCAGTGCCATTTCCAATTGCAACAGCTTCAATTTTATGTCTGGCAATCAATTGCTTAACAAGAATAGCCGACGCTTCTCGCGCCTGATCAGACTGCGAGATATAGATTACGCCGTTTTCGAGAAGTTTTCCCTGGGGGTCGAGGCAAACCACTTTACAGCCGGTTCTAAAGCCGGGGTCGATTGCAAGAACCGATTTTTGCCCGAGCGGAGGTGCCATCAATAACTCGCGCAGATTGGCCGCAAACACTCTGATAGCTTCTTCCTCAGCTTTTTCGAGAATCTGCCGGCGATACTCATTTTCAATAGAGGGGCAGAGCAAACGCTTATATGAATCTTCTATTGCCTCGCGAACCTGCTCCCATGAAGCACAAAAATCTTTTCTGTAAAAACGGTGCAGCATTTTAACCGCTTTTTCGGAATCAGGCAAAACACCGACTTTTAGAAAGCCCTCTTTTTCGCCGCGATAAATAGCCAACAGGCGATGGCTCGCGATTTTCGACCCGGGTTCCTGCCAGTCGAAATAGTCACGAAATTTTATGCCTTCCGTTTCCTTGTCTTTAAGAACCTTTGAAACCAGTATTGCATCAAGAGCAAAAAGTTCTCGCAGAGCTCCTCTGACCTCTGCATTTTCACTTACCATTTCGGCAATTATGTCACGAGCACCCTGCAAAGCATCATCAATATTTTCCACACCCTTATCAGGTATAACAAATTTTTGCGCTTCAACGGCGGGAACAAAAGAAACAGATTGCTGCAAAAGCTCAATGGCAAGGGGTTCAAGGCCTTTTTCGCGGGCAATAGTGGCCTTGGTTCGCTTTTTGGGGCGATATGGCAGATAAACATCTTCGAGTTCGGTAAGAGTAACCGCTGCATCAATCTTCGTGGCCAGTTCATCACTTAAAAGATTGCGCTCGGTAAGAGATTTAACTATGGCTTCACGCCGTTTATCGTATTCAGCAAATTGTTCAAGGCGGTCTCTTATGACTGCTATGGCCACTTCATCGAGAGAACCGGTTTTTTCTTTGCGATAACGAGCAATAAATGGCACGGTGCCGCCTTCTTCAAGCAGTTGAGCTGTAGACATGACCTGCAGATGGTGAATCTTCAACTCTTCAGCAATTCTCGCAAAATATTTATCGTTCATTGCACTACCTCAAAATTTTAACTGACTTATCTATATAACCCCGGGTGACGATCGTCAACTCATCTTTGCACATCCGCCACCAATAAGCCATAGCGTGCCCGCACCCGTTTCAGTGTTATTAAATGACAGAGAGCAAAGCGAACGTATTGTAATTGACCGGTCAACAAAAACAGGGCAAACTATTTTTAACGCGTTTGCCCCGAATGACAGGGTGCGGTATCATCTAACTGTTAAAGCAAAAAGCATTTAAAACACATAAAAAAGCTATATCCACAGGCAACAAAAAGGGTTACAAGCAATATGGAAAATAAAAAATTCGCCGATGCATATTTTAAAGCCGGTGCTGCCTTTCTTGTGAAATGGCGCAAAGCATTGTTTGTCATTCTTACCCTGCTTGCTGCCGGGGGGCTCTTTTTCGCCGCAAACATCAACATAGACAACAGTCTTGAATTATGGTTTCTCGACGGAGACCCGGCACTGGAAGCCTATAAAGAATTCAAGAGCAAATACGGAAACGATGAAGTAATTCTCGCCATGATTGACTGTAAAAAAGACGGCATCTTTTCACCTGCAATGCTCTCTGCGATTTACCAGGCTTCAAAAGACATTGAAGAAGATACGGCCAATTTTAAAAGGGTTCTCAGCGTTGGCATGTCGCCTTTTATCGGCTTGAACGGCGAAGAACTTACCATAGAAGATATGATGAAGGGCACTGTTAACACAGCAGACGAAGCCGATAAAATTCGTCAGAGATTCATGAGCGATCCGTTTAAGCAGCGCATTCTGCAAGATGCCAGTTCGACATGGGCTATCATTATTGCCGAACCTGTCGCAACCTCTGATATGGACACCCGACGGCCGCAAATAATCGATTCGATGAAAAACAAACTGGCCGGATTCAATTACAAACTTGCCGGCATGGGCGTTATGTACAATGAGCTCAA
>SABV01000214.1 GCA_009928855.1 Erysipelotrichia bacterium
GGCTGCTTTGGCAAAGTCGTCGGTGCCAAGACTTAATATGACTTTTTTGACGCGTTCAATGGCCCAGAAAAGGTTGACTGCGGTTGGTCTGGTGCCTGCAAGAAGCTTGCAGATTGCGGCAAATGTTTTGCCAAACTCAGAATGCTGGTTTGCCGGGTTGGTAAGCCCGAGAACTATGCCATAGGCCGCCGCGACCCCAATAGCCGGTGCGCCTCTGACCTGCATACTGGTTATGGCTCTGGCTGTTTCGTGCTCTGTGTGACATTTTACGATACGGGTTTCAACCGGTAACAGTGTTTGATCGAGCAGCTCCAGCCACCCGTTGTCTTTGTTAAATGCAACTGCTTCAATCATTTTTGACCGCCGACATAAAATAATAATCGTTGTCTGACAACGTACATTTTGTAATATTCGTTGCGATAATAACAAACCTGACACTTGTGGTCAAGAAGCGGGAAAACCTGAAGCTGTGAAATTTATAATTGAAAAAATATCTGACGCTGGTGCAAATTTTAGCGAACTGAGCTATTCTGCTTTTATGAACATCCTCTGTAAGTGGTTTTGTAAGACTCTGCCGGTGCTAATTACGCTGCTGGTATCGCTTCTGTTTTCTGTAAGCTGCAGCGGCGATGAAGGCCATGTGTATAAATTTCTGACCTCTTATGCAGGTCACGGGCAGCGCGATGGCCAGTTCTATCAGCCCGAGGGAATGGCCTTCTCGCCAGATGGACGTTTTCTGGCAGTAGCCGATACCCACAATAACCGTCTGCAGCTTTTTTCGGTCGATAATTCGCCGACAGCGACTGAGCCTCTCAAAATTGAGATGATTTATGGCGACTTGTGGCCCTGGGATAACCGGACGCAGCCGGTTGATTCAAATGACGCATATCGCGAAAAAGACTATCTTTATGGCCGTAATCCTGATTATATGCCTGGCCGCGCCTATCAGCACGCCCAGAGCCGTGTCAGGCCAGGCGAAAATGTGCCGATCGATCATTTTAATCTGCCGGTTGGTGTCGCCTGGCTTGGTACGGCCACAATATTGATTGCAGATACCGGCAATCACCGTATAAAGGCTCAGAAGCTCAATGGCGAAATAAAGTGGATTCTTGGCCGTGAAGGCTGGAAAAATGGTTATTTTCATCATCCGCTCGGTGTAGACGTAGACTGTGCAGGGCAAATCTACGTCTCTGAGCCTCGCAGCAATTATATTCGTGGTCTTGGTCTCGATTTTTTGCAGCGCCAGAGAACTCAGGGAAACCGCCTGCAGATTTTTTCTGCCGATCTTAAGCCTTCTAAGCGTCTTGGTCACATGCATCATATGTCTGGTCGAGATTATCGGCAGTTTAAAGATATTACCCGCGTCTGGGTAGGCTTGAACGGCGACATTTTTCTTACGGATAACGGTAATCACCGTGTTCTCATTTTTGAAAATAATATGAAGAAAAAGGCAGAACTCATAAAATGGCCGGGCTACGCATTACGCTACCCTAACGGCATTGACTGCTCTCTAGACGGACGCCTTGCCATAGCTGATACGGGTAATCATAAAGTGCTGATTCTTGATGAGAACTATGTCATCAAACAGATTATTGGCGGCTTTGGCACTGCTGATGGGCGATTTGTGCGGCCACATGAAGCCCGGTTTGGGCCTAATGGCGATCTGTATGTTCTTGATACGGGTAATGGGCGCCTTCAAATTTTTAGAGGCCCACAGAGCAGACAGTTTCCACGTTGCCCACAACCAGAACCAGAGGCCCCCGCACCTTTGCAAAAGCTCGAAGAGCTTTTGCCACCGCCTGTGCTGCCCCAGGATTCATTCTGATTTCAGGCCGAAAATTATTTATTTCAGAATTTTTTGGTATTTTGTGGTATAAGTTTGATCTTGAGGATATTTAAAGAAATAAGCGATCTGATCTTTTTTGACCTTTTTCTCTGTGCCCGCCTTTGCTCTGCTGTTTTATCAGTTGTGCGGGCATATGTTCTATGTAGTAAATAGTAATCAAATTTTTGGAGCAATTGAGATGAACGCAAATGGCCAGAAAAAAAATGGCAATGATGATGGTAATGACGGGATCAGAATTATCGAGGAAATAGTAGAGGGATTCTGGGATTGCCCGAACTGTAATGCTAAAAATAGTGGTTCAGCACAGCAGTGCGAAGCCTGTGGCGCGATTCGCAGCGAAAATGTAAAATTTTATGTTGAAGATGGCGCCAGAGTTATAACCGACACAAAAGAGCTTGAAGCGGCCAGGTCTGGCCCTGACTGGATATGCGCCTTTTGCAGCAATATGAGCCCAGCAGCCTCGCCGGTCTGTACCGGGTGCGGCTCGGCTCGTTCAGATGGCAAAAAGCGTGAGGTTAAAGAAGTTTTGCCTGATTCTGGCAAAAAGGCCGGCGGCAACAGAGATGAGCCGCCTGTGCCGGTAAAACCAGCCCCGTTATGGCTCAAGGCCGGTTGTGGCGTTATCGCTCTGCTTTTGCTTATTCTGACTTTTTTAAGCTGCCAGGAAAAACCGGCTCGCATCGAAATTACCGCTAATCAATGGGTTCGCACTATTGAAAGAGCTGAGTATAAAACCGTCAGAGAAGATAATTGGGCCGGCGAGGTTCCGTCTGGTGCCCGTAAGGTTAGCAGCGCTCGCCAGATCAGGTCGCATAAAGATGTGCCGGATGGCTTTGAGACTGTCGATGAAAATTACTACGAAAAGGTTAAAGTCGGCGAAAAGCGCGTGGAAGACGGCAAAGTCGATCTTGGTAATGGTCGGTTTCAGGTAAAATACCGGGTTGTGCCTGAATATAAAGAAGAAAAACGCACTCGCCGTGTTCGCCGCCAGAAATACCGCAAAGAGCCTGTTTATGACGAAAAAGTGACTTATGATATCGATCGCTGGGTTCCAATAGCTGAAGTTAAAAACCAGGGAACTACAGCCGATCCCCAGTGGCCCGAATCAGGTGCAAGTAATAACGTTGTGCCACGCGTTGGCGATATCAGTGAAAAATCAAAAGCGGAAGTTTATACTGTTAAGGCTCGCAAAGTTGGCGAGAGTGCCGAATTCGAAATTAAAAAACTTCGCGATAAACCTCTTGGTTTTGAGCAGTTCATGAAATTGCGTGTTAACACCCAATGGGAAGCCATTTTTAGCGGCCTCGGCGACCTGCGCGACATAAAATTTCAATGATTTGCCAACTGTAATTATCTTTCGCTGCATAGATCCTTTGTTGGCTGTTTCGGCGTATTTTCACGGCGAGTCGTTCTGTCGTTCTTATGATCTGGCTGTACATAAGATTTGGCAAACCCTGCAGGTTGGTGTATAATCCTCTCGAAAAAGTGTTCGAATCAGTTATAGCATCAGGAGTAAACACATGACCTGTAAAAATTTCGGCCTGTTAATCATATTCTGTCTTGCGATTGCATTGGTTGGCTGTGGTGGCGGCGGCGGAAGCAGCAACCCGGCTGGTGCTTCGACAGACCCGGCAGTTGATACTACTTTGTCTACCGACTATCCGCTTGTTTCAAGTGCTTATACTTCTATGCAGACTTCTTTAGAAGAAGACGCGACAAAAACCACTACTCAACGAGTAGATTCTTTTATGCTGAATATTGCCTCTGATTTTGTCAATTATGCCGGCGCGCCTGCTTCTGAAAGCATGAGAACTACCACTCTGAGTCGCCTCGACAGATATACAATCAATTCCTACAAATTCATTCCGACAGCCCATGAAGTTGTCGATGCCAACACTGTTAAGGTCACAACTTATATGTCTATTGACCTTGTAAGAAAACCCGGCGCTGAAGGCGCTATTGCCATGGGAACAGTTGTTACCAACACCCCATACCCGGTTATCACCTGGAAAAATTACTCAGGCACCTGGAGAATTTATCGCGGGTTGCCGTATCTCTCTTCTGAAAATTCTAACGTCAGTTTCTGATTTTTATTTAACAGCTTAATCGCATTCATAGCAGGGGTCAGTATTCTGGCTCCTGCTTTTTTTAAACAACTCACGGCGCAAAAATTGCCAAACTTTGTGAATGAGTTCGGGTTTTCTTAAAAAAATACTGTCGATTAAAGCAGGTTGTCGGTTATAAATATTAAAACTACGAAATTATGAGGTGTTTTGATGGGCATTATAGCCAGATATCGCAATATTCCCATTCTTTATCGCATGCTCGGTGCTTTTATTTTTGGAGCGCTGATTGGTATTGCCTGCTGGTATGCAGAGGCAAAACATGGTGTGGCGCTAAAAGGCGCTCTTGACACGTGGCTTTCGCCCCTGGGTCTTGTTCTCGTGAAAATGCTGAAAATGATAGTTGTGCCGCTGATTTTTTTCTCATTGTTTCAGGGCGCTGCCAGTTTGCCGCTCAAAAAATTTGGCCGTATCGGTTTGCGGGTCATCGTTTTGTACCTGATAACTTCGTTGCTGGCTTCTGTTATTGGTACTTTGTTTGCACTTGGTATTAACCCTGGAAAAACCGGAATGCAGCTGTCTGCGGTAGAATCTGCTGCTACAGGAGCTCCTGCTATCGCTAATGTGGGTGCGGCTTCACTGTCAGCTGTTTTTATGAGTATGTTCGAAAATCCCTTTAAAGCGCTTGCTGAAGGGAATTTTCTGGCGGTGATTGTGTTCGCTATTCTGGCGGGCCTTGCTCTGAGGGTGTTACTCGATGCTGCGGATGAGGGCAAAAAAGACAGCGATGCCGCTGCTCTTGCAAGTCTTCCAGGTATTGCCTCTGCTGTAAATCGTATTCTTTTTGTGCTGGTAGACTGGATCATGGATTATGCCCCGATAGGCATTCTGGCGTTGACAATCGTGAATTTTACGCAATATGGCCCCGACCTGGCCGGGCCTTATTTCAATATAGGTATCGGTATTATCGTTGGCATTCTGTTAATGATTGCGGTGGTTTATTCTTTGATGATTAAGCTTATGACGGGTTCTAGCCCGCTCCGTTTCTTTAAATATGCTCAGGAGGCTATGATTACGGCTTTTGTAACGCGTAGTTCTGGGGCCACTTTACCAGTTACTCTCAAAGCTGCCGATGACCTCATGATCAGGCGTGAACTTGCAGATTTCGCTTTGCCGCTCGGGGCAACTGTAAATATGGATGGTGTGTGCATTCACCTGCCTATGTTTGCTATTCTTGCAGCTAATATTTTTGGAGTTGAACTGGGATTCAGTGGTCTGCTTGTGCTTGTTCTGACGACGGTTCTGGCCGCTGTGGGGGCTGGCGGAATTCCTGGCGGCAGTCTCATGCTGCTTTTTATAATTCTTAACAGCATGGGTTTGAATGAAATGCAGATATCACAGGTAGTCGCTTTTGCGCTGGGTATCAACCCGATTCTCGATATGTTTGAAACCATGAATAATGTAACAGGAGATCTTGCCTGCACCTACATTGTGGCTAATCAAGAGAACATGCTGGTAACCGAAAAACTGCCTGGCAGTTGATTTTAAAATTTAGATAAATTTATATTAAGAGCGCAAAGATTTATGAGCCGCAGGTTTTAACATGCCAAGAGAAGTATTTCGTGTCAGGGCTTCCATCTTGAAAAACTTATCTGGTATCATTACAGTAATATAGAAGCCTGGTACATTTTGGGTTTGCTTGCAAAGTGCGTTTTTACTGGAGGGTAAAATGAAAATACGTGGGCGCTACAATTTCTTGATACTGTTTCTGGCCTTCTGGCTGGCTTTTGAGCCTTTTGCCATGAGCGTTGTCTGGGCCAATGATGACAAAATGCCCCAGCCGGTTCTTAATACCGAAGGCGTTGACGGAATCGAAGACATCGAAGAAATAATGGCGCCTGGCGATTATCTCGAATATATGCTTTCGCTGCGAGGCCGCACCAAAGAAGAAGCTGAGGCTGTTGCCTGGGGTGAATGGATGGGCAGCATTTCTGGTGCCTATGCTCTTATGGACGACGGCTGCACTGATGTTTTTACCTTTTACAGCACTCTCAGTACGATGACTCCGCATTTTCAGAATACTCCTTACTATTTTAAGGCTGTCTCAAAAGCTTCTTCAAA
Organism: Erysipelotrichia bacterium; assembly: GCA_009928855.1. Taxonomy (GTDB): domain Bacteria; phylum Muiribacteriota; class Ozemobacteria; order Ozemobacterales; family Ozemobacteraceae; genus Rifleibacterium. Next base: position 6,031 of record SABV01000214.1, read on the forward strand.
AGCCACGCTGGCTTTTTCTTTTATCGCACGTTCAGAACCGGTTCAAGAAGTTCTTGAAGCTGCCGGAAAAGCTGCTGTTGCAATAGGAGACGCCGGAAGCGCAGCCGGCGAGGCTTTAGCTAATTCTCATGTGGGGCGTGGTGCAAGATGGGCCGCTACAAAAGTTTCTACTTTTGCAAGATTTACCGGCGATAAGTTGGCTAATACCCGTTTGTATCAAAAAGGCGTTGGCTTTGTTCAGCGC
>SABV01000701.1 GCA_009928855.1 Erysipelotrichia bacterium
TTTTTTAGCGGGTTGAACAGGCTGTGTTATTGAGATGGAGAAAATAGTCGTTGCTCTTTTTCCTAAATTAGGCTATTTTCTTGTTTAAGAAAACGCAGGATTTCAGGAAAATGCCAACAGAAAAACAAATAATTGAACGGATAGCAGAGGGCAACCTTGCGCTACCACCTTTGACAATTAGATTGCTGAAAAATAAACCAGCCCCCGAAGATAATCTATTCACCGATATCGTTATCGAAGTCGAATGGCAAATGAAGAAAACAAAATTTGCTGTTGCATTGAAGTCTATTTCGACCCCCAAAGTATTTCAGGCCTCTCTCAATCAGCTCAAAATGATGTCGCCACCCAAAAACTATGGGTTGATGCTGATCATGCCATTTCTTAACGACGATCAATTGTATGAACTGGAAAGTAATGGAATCAGTGGTATTGATTTATGTGGCAATGGGGTCGTCATAGCGCCCGGCACGCTTGCTGTATTTCGAAGCGGCGGTAAGAACCGCTTTCCTTCCTCTGCTTTGATAAAAAATATCTATCGGAAAAACAGCTCTATGGTAAGCAGGGCTTTTCTCGCTCTACCCCGCTACAACACGGTTCAGGAAATTTGCGAGGAAGTAAATAATCTCAATATGCTGATTTCCAGTTGGAACAAGACTCCAATGAGCATATCGACTGTCTCCAAGGTCCTTAAAACCTTGGAGGAAGATTTGATAATCAGTCGCAAAGATGCTATTTGCCTTTTGCAGCCGGATAAACTTCTTGATAAACTTAGTGAATACTACTCTCCTGTTGTTATCAAGAAAGTTATACGCCTAAAACTCATGGTTGAAAATGAATCAATGATACAGACTCTCTGGGAAGCAGCACAGCAAGCCGGTCTCCCACTGGTGGCCACGGGAACCTCTTCAGTTTCGCAATATGCTGTGATGCAGCGTGGCGATGTGCTATCTCTATATTGCCCGCGCATTGAAAGAATAGCAGAAATGTTGCCCGGCAGCCAGTCAGATCGCTTCCCCAACCTTGAACTTCTCGAAACTGAAGACGAAACGGTTTTCTTCGATGCCAGAGAGCAGCAAAATTTCAGATGGGCCTCACCGATTCAGGTTTACCTGGAATTAATGGCAGGAGATAAAAGAGACAGAGAAACGGCAGGGCAGTTAAAATCCTTTATTTTGAAAAATA
>SABV01000702.1 GCA_009928855.1 Erysipelotrichia bacterium
CACCGGCCGCCACTTTCCTAATTCCCCTGACCAGCTCTGAGGGAGCGTGAAGAGATTCAACCTTTTGTTTCTGCCGCAGCTCGGTTGGTGGGAGATACGAGACTGCCGTTGATTTTACCCTGGCAAGCTTTTTGCCGTTCGACCTGGCGGTATGACAACCAGACAACAGACAGCGCCTGTTATGCGCTGTCAGTGTCTTATCTGGTGGGCTGATTGGCTTTCAGGCTGATCAGTGGCGGCCGGCAAAGTTGGTAAAACGAGCCGGCTTTCGACGTAATTTCTGGTTTGGTTATTCAGGTAACCAGGTAACCTTTAGCATGTGTGTGGTTGAGTAGAAGCCTGCTTTGCCCCTCTGGCTTGGCAGGTTGACAGGTTGCCAGGGTAACATTTGACGGGTGGCTTTGTTCTGGCAGATAGATGGTTTAGTTTAGCGCGTTGGTCAGGGAAAGGCGAAGCGGCGGCAAATTAGCATCCTTTTGACGCGGGCCCTCTTCTGTCTGCCAGGCAGAAATAGGGTGACCAGTTTTCGCATGGCGGCCGGAGGAAGCAGTAAGCGTCTCGGGGCCGTCTACCTGGTCAGAGCAGCGACAGCAAAACTAGACCGACCTTGCTTTGTGGTCGGGCAGGTTTTGCGTTGCGGGCTTTCCTGGTTGTTTAAGAAAGTGGCGGCCGGCGACAATCATTAACATTTTGCTGGTCAGATTGAAAGTAGCCTTGTCAGGCTTCAGGGGCAAAGCCTTTATGATGGATTCGTTTCCCTGATGGTGAGATCAGGTAAGAGTCAGAATCCCCGTAATAATGGCAAAAATAGTGATTCTCTGTCTCATAAAGGGTTAGCCAGAGTTGCCTTTCTTCGTCTGTTTCGGCGGGAATTATTTCTCCCGGCCACTCTAAGCACCAAGCCTTTTTTGGCTCAAGTGTTTCGTTGAAGAACTCAGCCAAAAATTGCGCTGTTTCCTGTTGTTGTGGCGGATTGTCGTTAAAAGTTTCCTGGCTCGACCACCACTTTTCAAGCTCTTCACCAGACATTGGAACTAGCCAGAAGTCAGCTGAAGCCCCATGGTCGAATTCTCTGAGAATCACCATGCCTTTGAATTCTAAAATCTTTTCTATTCCCCGCATCTGTAGGCCCCCTCTGATAAAAAAGCGGATTGTTTTTATTTTGATTCGCGGCTTTGCAGA
>SABV01000703.1 GCA_009928855.1 Erysipelotrichia bacterium
CCATTGATTCACGATATGCGTAGCGGCTATGGCTCGATAGCAGGCAGAATTCTAAACACAGCTACCGGAAAAGCTATCTCCAACCTTACAATAAGAGCTTATCCATGGGTAAGTGTCACAAAATCTATTGTTATTGGAGGAGAGACAAAAACTGCCACAGATTATGAGATAATACCAAGTCTGGTATTAACAACCAAGACCTCTGCCGTAAACCCTCTAGAACCACCTGATTTCGAGGGTTCCTTTAAACTCACTCATCTAGAACCAGCCCATTACTTACTCTATATTTCATCTGATAGCAACAACGAACCTGGCTTTATCTACGAAACCAGAGGAAATTTTACCTGGCGAGTGCCTGATAGAGCATCAGATCCAAGTTTTGTCGCTGAAATTCGCAATATAACTGTTGAAAATGGTAAAACCACCTATTGGACCAACTATGAACAGGAATACAGGTAAAGCAAATGGAAATGATGAATAAATTAAAAAAAGTCGGGGCCTGTCTGGGCATGGCGCTATTGATGCCATGTCTAGCCGGTGCACAGATGCTGGAAGTTGTCCCGGAAAGCAATAATACTGTTGCGACAGCAGCAAAACCTTCACAGCGCGGCACAACCATGACCGGAAGCACCGGGCTGCTGACTATCGCCACTCCTGACTTTCAAGATGAGCGCCAATACGGATTTTCTTTTAAATACAGCAATTCAGAAAGCAACTTAAACATAAACAACACCAAAGTTGATGTAGAAAAAGACGAGTATCTGGTTGCTATCAGGTATCATGCCAAACCCAACCTTGAGTTATCTCTGAGCGACCTTAGTTACGACCGCTCTTCTTCTCCGACATTAAATGGAATCGACGTAAAAAAAGATCATTTTGCGCTCGGCATGAAATACTCAACTAATCAAGATGAAAAAGCCATCTGCTTTGGCTTCAATTTTTCACCCATGACAGCTGAAGACTTGAATCTGGCCGACATCGAACAGATCGAAAACCTCAGAAATGTTTATTGTACAATGGCCGAAGAAATAACACCTGATTTAAACGGCTATCTCAACCTTTCGTATGCCTTTACCAAAAAGCAGAAAATTGATTTCGGCAATGGCGTAGTAAAACAAGTTAACCGCAAAGACATTCTGGTCGGAGCTGTTGGCCTTGAATACAAGTTTACCGAAGA
>SABV01000704.1 GCA_009928855.1 Erysipelotrichia bacterium
TTGCCGTTGCAACCAGACCGGCTTTTGCCCCTGAAAATGGAGACATTTTAGCTTCGGAGCCTTTACTAAGTGATGGGGTTGAGAGTAAAATCATCGAGATGCGAAAAACTTTGTTTGCCGAACTCGATGCTGTGCAACCACCACCTGAAATCTCGCCGGAGTGGATAGATTCGCTGCGCCGGGTTCCTGATCGCGGCAATGTTTTTGCGGAGCTTGATTAAGGATGGTTGATCATGGGACGGCGCAAAATTGCCAGAATGGTGGCATCTGGCGAATATCAGATGACTAGACATGCTTATGATCAGATGATTGCCAGAGACATATTTATTCGTCAGGTTGAAGATGCTGTTGTTAACGGGCGCGTTGCCGGGCGTTGGCCTGAACGTGATGGTGAGAAGCTCGCTATTATTGGTGAGCGCTTTAATGGTGATTATATAAAAGTTGTTGTTAAAGACTGTCAGATTCCAAAGGTAATAACGGTTTGCTACCCCTATGAAGAAATTGATTAAAACCGCCCTGCTTTTTGCCTTTTTTACGCTGTTTTCAGCCTCTGCTTACGCCTTGTCGCTCTCTGCAGACGAGGCAGTATTGATGAACAACATCGTAAAGTTCGTCGATACGAGACCTGAAGGCCCCGGGTTGCGCCAGATACAGCTTGCAGTCGGCAGTAAAAATGTTGCGTTGCAGGGCATGGCTTCAATCGTGTTATTTAAACATTATGGCCGGCGCTTTCAGAGCCGTTTTTTGAGAAGTTTCACTCTCAATCGTCGGGTTGGTATGTTTGAACAGGGCAAAAAGATACTGGTTAAGCTCGGCAGTCTCGGCAAGCTTCTTGATCCATTTAACCTCTCACTGCAGCATTTGAAGGACGAGCGTGCCCGGCTCGTTTTTATGTTTTGTTATTTCCGTAATAAAAATGTGTATCTTCTTAGTGAGTCGGGTGAGCACCTGTCGATGGCTGTTTTTTACCGCATAAGTGTTTTTGCGGCAATTTTGGGCTCAAATCTCGATGCAATCAAGCTGGCTGAGCTGGCTGATATAAAACGATAAAAAAAATACAATCTGTTTTTAGTCGGGTTCGTTATTGAATCTGTGTGAGTTAATTTTAAACCGTGTAGAGAGGTAGCAAATGCGCAAAGCAAAAATTCTGCTGATTGTTTTTGTCATGATGATGGT
>SABV01000705.1 GCA_009928855.1 Erysipelotrichia bacterium
CTCTTTTTGCGCGGATGGCTTTAGTTGTTTTAGAAACGCTTCGTATACACTCGCCGTGTTAGCACAACTGTCGGCGCTGTTTATAAGACTTCCGAGAAGCCAAAAGTACATGTGCTCTGACATAGCGTTGCGCTTTCGCATGTATTCAAGTTCAGTTCTCATAGAGTCACAGCGTTTGCCGTTCTCATCAGAAAAGTATAAGCGCCCGCTGCCAGAACCGCTGCAAAAATTCTGGTATATAAAACCAGCGCGCCCGTGCAATGAGTTAAGGTACTTTGCTATCTGCTTCGCTTCGAACAAATCAGAATCCGATTTTGCGCTAAGTCTGAATTTGTTAATAACAAAACTGTAGTACTGAATGTCATTGGAAACAACGCTATATCCTCGCTCATTAAATTTCATCGCTACAATTCCTGTACCAGCAAACAGGTCACAAAACGTTTTGAATCCACCGACGGTGTCTTCTATCGTCTCGATCAGAAATGGCATTAAACGCAGTTTACTTCCGATGTAATTCATACTGTAATTCCACTCGGAAAAATAACCCAAAAATATGTTCCAAAACTGAAACAGCCGTCTGTTATAGATTCTGCCGCAGTCGGAATATCCGAAATATCGCAAAACCCGCAATCGCGCGCTGTTTTTATGCCATTGCCTATATAAACTTCAAACTTTAGCGCTCGTGTCAATTCGCTGACAACTCCCTGTTCTCTATTTCGCTTGAAATATTTTCGAGCAGTAGTTCTATGTTATCAACCAACTCTTTGAATCCATCCGCCCCCTGCAACGTTGTACAGCACAACGTTTCATCTATCTTCGGAACAATTTTTGCCAAAACGTCAGCGCAAAAGCAAGCCGTTTCGGCTGTGTCGCGCGCCAAAACAAGAAGTTCAAAAATTTTCTTAAGAGAATCCGTTTGCATAGAATACAGCTGCTTCATCTTAAGCTCCTGCGTCTCTGTATTTGTTCTATTTCTTTTTTGGCTTGTTCAGGAGCCCTGCTATACAACTCGTCATCTATCTTTTTAAGCGTAAGAAGCATTTCGTTTTTTATCGCAACAAGAATGTCACTGCTCATACCATTGATATTTGAAATATCGTTGCCACTAACCGCCAAGCTGACTCTCATTTTGCACCTTAAACTTATTTCGTATAGAGGCCATTTCGATAGTAAACA
>SABV01000706.1 GCA_009928855.1 Erysipelotrichia bacterium
GTGGCATCTTTACCGTTAAAAGTAACTCGACCTTTTTCACTGCCACAGCCACGGCAGTAAATCGTCACTTCGTCTCCATCAGTGCCGAGGTAAGGCAACACGGCCAGCACTGCAAAATCGGGTGAATATGAGGCAACCTGCGTATTCAATTTATAATCCACATTTTCGGTAATACGCCCGGCAATAACTCTGACATCATCTTTAACGATGGGTTCATAACCTGATGCTCGTGCGATCACCCGGTAATCGCCGGCGGGCAGTGGTCCAAGCAGATAAGCGCCATCTTCACCGGCAACAGCCTGTTTTTCAAAAGTTTCTACGATGGCACCCTTGATTATGTTGCCTGTAACTGAAGAGGTGACGGTGCCCTTGATTCTACCAGATTCAAGATCATCAACTATAGGAGACGGACCGGCGCTAAGATTTTTACTTGATGAAGTGCCCCCGCAACCTGTCGTTAGAATCACAGTCAGAGCAAAAAACAAGACGATCAGAAACACTGGATTACCGGGCTTATGCGTTCGCAGCAGCCTGGTTATTAACTTCAATTTATTTAGAGCTGATCTACCTTTTAAAAAATTACACATGAAATTTTTATCTTCTTTTGATAGTAATAGAACGGTGCACGAGAAAAAAAATAACTCGAAAATTCTGCCAGATGCATTTTTTCGTGTCAAGTTTATCAACTAATCTGCCGAAATGAAAGGTGAGAAATAATATAAGATCGTGCCCTCTTTGCAGAAACGAACAGGAGACAAATATGAGGCAGACAAATGCTGGTATCAGACGCGGTAATACTATGAATGTGAGAGCCATGTTTTGCATGCTGCTACTGCTTTTTGGCAGTATCACTGCGGTTATGGCAGACATTTCGGGCGTTACCCTGACAGCCAATACCGGAACCCCCGGTAATACCATCAACCAGGGTGGAAGCGTTTCGTTAAGCGCAAGTTGGACAGGCGATTCGCCGCCATACACCGCCAAATTCAAAAAGGGCTCGAACACAATCGTTTCTGATTCTGCTCTGACAAGCACCTCGTCTGCTGTCAGCATAACAGCAGCTCAGATTGGCGATACCGGCGGCACAGCCGAAAAGCTCACCGTCGAAATCATAGACAGCATAGGCAAAACAGGCACAGCTGTTGCAGACAAGGGAGTCATAGTAGATTTCAT
>SABV01000215.1 GCA_009928855.1 Erysipelotrichia bacterium
AGGACTTCAATTGAGTCCTTACCGTTAACGCATCCTGTTTTTACCGAAACTGAAGCCATCAGACGTATTGCAGATTTTGCGCGTTTTACGGGTTGCAAGGTTTATATTGTGCATGTTTCGAGTGGTGAGGGGGCGGAAGTTATTCGGCGGGAAAAAGCGATGAAAGCACCTGTTGCAGGCGAAACCTGCCCTCAGTATCTTTATCTTGATGATTCAAGGCTTGTTTCGCCAGAAGGGCATTTGTGGGCCTGTTGTCCGCCAATCCGCGCCAAACATCAGCAAGAAAAGCTCTGGCAGCGTCTGAACTCTGGTGAAATATCGGTAATTGCTACCGACCATTGCCCATTTACAACCGCTGACAAAAACACCTGGAACAATAATTTTACCACTCTGCCAATGGGGTTGCCAGGGATAGAAACTTTGCCTGCGCTGGTGCTTAACGGTGTTCACACTGAAAAGCTATCGTTAAAGGCTGCAATAAACGCTATTTCTGAAAATCCTGCAAAAATTTTCGGCCTTTATCCCGAAAAGGGCAGTCTGATTCCGGGTACAGACGCTGATATTATGGTTTATAACCCAGAGAGCTTAACCGAAATTCGCGCGGCCAGTCTGCATATGAAAACAGATTATTCCCCTTATGAGGGCTTTGCATACCGCGGCTGTAACGATATGACCATTTTGCGCGGTAAAGTTGTTTACAGTAAAAAAGATGGATGGGTTGGCGAAAAGGGTGGGGGAAAGTTCCTGTCGCGAAAATCCACTGATCCGGATTTTTTCTAAAACAGAAACTGCCCGATTAATCACCGGGCAGTTTCTATTTTATGCAGCTACAATTTAGAGTTTTTTGAGTATGCACCCTTCAAGGTGTTCAATATCCTGATCTGTCAGATGCATGGTGCGTTCATAGCGGCTGACAATTCGCTGACAAGCCGGGCACGAATTACCTGAAAAACGAAAAAGAGCAATGAGTTCCTGCGCACACATGAAGGCACCTCCTGAATGATTTTTTCTGTTCCATAAGAACTATCGGCATTTCTTTGGAAAACTTGAACGTTTTGTCGTGTAACAGCTTTATTGCCTCTACAACAGGGCTTTTACCACGACAAAGCGCATAAAAAATAGTTTGCTCTCTTTAATTCTCAAAATTTTAATGTGATTGCCCTGGCTTCTGTATAAAAAAATTGCGTTTGTACTGGAGTTGTCGTTAATATCAGGAATATGCAGAAACATGTTGTTATTATCACTAGTTCTCGGGCTGAATGGGGTTTGTTATACCCCGTTTATTGTGAGCTGAAAAAGCTTGGCATTAGAACTTCTGTGCTGGCAACCGGCAGTCATTTGCATTCTCAAAGCGGGTTTTCTGTCAACGAGATAGAGCAGTGCGACGTGAAATCGGTTGTTAAGGTTTACATAACGCCAGAAGATCCGGGGCTTACCGATGACCAGTTAATGTTCAGAAGCATGGCCAATGCTATTGTAGGTCTGCCTGAAGCGTTACAGCAACTTCAGCCTGACCTGGCAATTGTGCTCGGCGACCGTTATGAGATATTGGCAGCCGCTCTGACATGCCGCCTTTCTGGTGTCAGGCTTGCACATATTTCTGGTGGTGAGTTGACATTGGGCGCATTCGATGATCAACTCAGGCATTGTATAACCAAACTCAGCGATATTCATTTCACTGCAACGGGGGAATATCGACGTCGCGTGATTCAGCTTGGTGAAAATCCCGGCATGGTCTATAACGTTGGTGAGCTCGCGTTGTCGGGCCTGAGCAGGTTGAGATATAAAAATATCGCAGAACTTGAAGCAATTATACAGCGGCCCCTAAAAGATTTTTTTCTTCTGACAGTTCACCCCGAAACATGTTCTCCGGGAGCGGGGCTGCAAATTGTCGAGTTATTGCTTGACCTTTTACCAAAAGAGTTTTCAGATACTTTGCTGCTTTTTACCGCAGCGAATGCTGATCCTGAAGGAAACGAAATAAACGCCATACTTGCTGAACGTGCTGTTTGTGAACCATCAAAAATACACTTTGTAAAATCGCTTGGCCGCCTGAATTACCTTTCGGCTGCTCGTTATGCCCGATGTGTTATCGGTAATTCATCAAGTGGTATTGCCGAAATACCAGCAGTTGGAACGCCTGTTGTGAATATAGGAAGACGTCAGCTGGGCAGACCACATGGCAGGGCAGTGATCAGCGTCGCCTGTTCCGGAGATGAGATTGTTGATGCTGTAAAAAAGGCAGCTGATCCAAAGTTTCGTGAAGTCATAAAGAGCTCTGAAAAGCTGTATGCTGGCGAAGACGCGGCTGTAAAAATCTCGGAAATAATTGCCTTGCTCGATTTTAAACGTATAAGCAGAGAAAAAGTTTTTTTTGATTGCTGAGCGAGACTTTTAGAGCAATAAAAAAACCGCCATTAAAGGCGGTTTTTTTTGCTGATCAATTATCAGTTAACGGCTTCGGTTGCTTCAGGAAAAACGCTGACGCAATGTTTGCCTTTATACCACATGAATTTTACTTTGCCTTCAGTGAGGGCAAAAAGTGTGTCGTCTTTGCCTTTACCAACGTTGATACCGGGGTGAATCGGTGTGCCACGCTGTCTGATGATGATATTGCCTGATTTTACAACTTCGCCATCATATTTTTTGGTGCCGAGTCGTTGCGCATTACTGTCTCTACCGTTGGTGGTTGAGCCCTGTCCCTTCTTATGAGCCATAATCTAAATCCCCCTTAGGTGACTAATTCAATTGAACATGTTCCGGATACGATTCTGCAATCTTTCGGAACCCGAATTTAAATACTTCACAAACTATTTCAAGCTTTCTGCCAAAATTCTCAGGAACCATAACAGTCAGATTGCATCCGCCCGTTTCAACGTCTCCAAGAACCTTAGCATTCATGCTCGTTTCGACTCCCCCTGCAAAAGTCTGCACCAATGCTGATATTGCTGCGCAAACTATGTCGCTTCCTTTGTCAGACATGCCTGAGTGACCAGTCACTCTTAGACTTGCCCTGCAATTTTGCGCGTCAGGGAAATCGACAACAATCATCAACCTTTGATATCTTCGATAAGAAGAGAGGTGAAGTGCTGACGATGGCCGATTTTGCGGCGATAGTTAACTTTGCTCTTGTATTTAAGAACAATTACTTTTTTGCCGCGGGCGTGGCCAACAACTTTAGCCTGCACCTGGGCGCCCTTAACGTAGGGCTGGCCAACTTGCAACTTATCGCCGTCTTTGACCATGAGAACTTTGTCAATAGCGAATGTTGCGTTTGCCGCGTGGTCGAGTTTTTCGCAGCGGACTCTGCTGCCTTTTTCGACGCTATACTGTCTTCCACCGAGTTCGATAATGGCGTACATTTACTTTACTCCCAATCTTGAGTGTAATAAGGTTTTTTCAAGTTAAACCAAGTTAAAGTTCAGGGCTAGTGTTCCATGGGAAATCACATCTTAGCACGAATTTTTAAATATTTCCAGTAAGAAATCAAAAAAAATGGTAATTTTAATTCATGAACGAATTAAAAAAACAAACCTTGTCTGGCGAAGCTCTTCAAAACCTTGTACCACAGATTATAGCATGGATTTTTAATCTGGTGTGGTTAACTAAAATTTTTTGGCAACAACACAGCCTGATATTAACTGACTCAATTTTTGATGGTTGTCTGCTTGCTTTAATTTTTGTCGCAGGGTTTTATAAAAAAAGGTATTCGGGCTTTCTACCTGCATTCTGTATGCTCTCGTATGAGATACATGCCCAGTCAGCTCTCAGGGTCGAGAACATGCAAAGCCTGTACGTTTTGTCATGGCTTGTGTGTACATTGCTTGTTTATCGTTCGCCCGCTCGAGCCTGCAGCTTGTCTGTTTATCACGCATCACTCAGTTTTGACCCTGGTTCTGCCGCAACAGCCGGCATTGGTATGCAGGTCGGGTTTTCTGCCGTGCCTGTCACGCTAATGTTTATATGCGTTTTTGCCCGCGAATTATGGAATAATCGTCTCGGTTTTATTGCTGATTCGCGGCATTTTGCCGTAATGGCAGCTCTGGCATGGCTGCTGCTGAACCATCATCAGGGCTTTGCGGCAGACCTTACCGGGCAATTCGTTGCCTTTACAGGATCTGTTGTGCTTTTGCATTCTACTTTTGCCATGGCCTCATGTGAACGTGAGAGAATCAGGCATATACATGCCCTTGCAGCGGGTGGAACAATGCTGATTGTCGCTGCTTTCTTCAATCAGATGCTTGAAGCCGGAACCGTTCTGGAATTCTTTTCACGGCGCGCCTATGCGGGGGCTTTGCATCCTAATCATATTGCCTGCTGGTGTCTGGCGACAATATGGGCGATGCTGGCTGCCAGCAAAGATTTTTCTAATATTGGCAAAAAGCGGTTGCGTTTTTTTACAGCTCTTTTTATCGCCATGATCGTGCTTACCGGCGCTCGTTTGATTATTGCTGTCGCCGTGTTCGGACTGCTTGCGCAATATTTACATGCCTTTTATCGCAGCAGAAAGTCTGCTGCCAATGGTATCAGTGAACCTCGGGCGCTCAGCTCAATTTTTTCAGGTTATATTTCCATGAAGACGCTTCTGCTGGCAGCGCTTCTATTGCTTATCGGCGGTCGTATTTTTTATCAATTCGACTGGTATGATCTGCTGCGCAATGAACGTTTGTGTATCTGGAGAGCTGCTGTAACTCAGATCGCTAAAGCGCCATTTGCCGGCCATGGAGTGCTTGCTTTTGCCATGCTTCCGCAGATAGTAGATTCAGACATGTCTACATGGGTATATGATTGGAATTACCCACACACTCACCAGGGATTTCTTGAACTGCTGCTGTGGGGCGGTGTGCCTTTACTGCTTCTTTTCATCTGGTCGTGGTTGCAGGCATTATTGGTCTGGAAACATGCCGGCTTTGTGTTTGGCATCTGCTCAGTTTCGATAACTATTCTGGCTGATTTTAGCTGGCGAACTCCTGCTATGGTAGTACTTGCCGTATATTTTTTGTTGTTTCCGGCCCGCTATGCCTCTAAAAGTCACAAAGTTGGTGCCATCTGGAAACTAGGGGTGCTTGTTCCGTTGATGATAGCTTCGGTGCCTCTTATGAGTATTCACATTGGTCACCTGAGCTATGATCGGGCTCTCAGTGCCATGTTAAAAGGTCAGGAAACCTGGAAGATTGAGATCAATCGTTCTGTAGCGCTTTTGCCATTTTCTCTTGACGTTCAGATGCAGCGGTTGTTGTGGAAATTATCGCGCCAGGGTATTGATGAAGAGTTTAAACAATTTATGCTGTTGTTTCGTGAAAAATTTAACGGTTTCTGGCCTGCCAGGTTTGTTGAGGGCCGTTATCTCGAACTTACCGGAAACTACGCCGCTGCTTTTGAACTTTATGTCTCATCGCTGAATCTCGAACCAGTAGATCTGTCGGGCATCAGAAACGCACGATCAGCGTTGCTTGCGTATAAGCTTAACGATGAGAGATTTGCCGCTCTTTTTGCCAACGCTCTTGCTCGTGGAGACTGGGGCGTTTCTTTATTGCTGAACCATCCTCAGTATCGCGAGGTGTTTCGGCAGAAGGCGCTTGAGTTTGCTGACTCATTTGTGCCGCAAAACTTTTTTGCAGCGGTTAAGCTGGCTAAAATTCTCAAAAATCTGGCGGCCAGTCAGATTATTACGGGTGATGAGGCATGGAAGCGTCTCGACAATTTTTCTTTGCCACCATGGCTGCTTGACGAGGCATTTGCTGCCCGATACATGGCTGAATACAAGGCTAAATCTGCCAATGCTGACGGCAATTTGCAACAGAATGATATCTGCATAAAACTGCTCAAATATGGCTCGTGTTGCCTGCGAACTTTATCCTGGATAAAGCTGGAAGAGGGCGATTATGATGGTTTTTACGATGCTTACAGGCAGATGTTGAGCAAATTCAATTTTAGAAGCAAAAATTATGAGGAACTGGTCGGGCAATTTATTTTTGCCCGTGCCTCCATCGCGCAAAACAAGCATGATATTGCGGTTGAGATGCTTGAAAAGCTTTTAATGTTCGATTCTGGCAATCCATTTATATTTGAACTCATTGCTCAAAGCTATTTTGCCTCAAATAACCGGGAAGAAGCGTTGCGTTATGTAAACCAGGCAAAAATTCTGGCCGCCAAAGCATCTCTGGAGCCTTTTTATCGTGAAGAACCTCGCAATAACCTCTGGCCACAGGGCGATCAATGGGTTTTTCT
>SABV01000707.1 GCA_009928855.1 Erysipelotrichia bacterium
GTCTTCGTCTGTGGCCGCAATTATAAGTTTATTTTCCATTTGAACTCCGCTGGGAGAGCTTACAAGCGGATCAAGGTCTTCTGCTGAATTACCTGCTGCGATAAAAACAAGAGCGTCTTTGCACCCTGAGAAAAATACTTTATCTCTGGGCAGAAAGGCATTAGCTACAAACAGGTTCACTACTTCCTGGATCTCTGCATCGGTCGGGTTTTGGAAACCCCACTGAGCCATATTTTTTTTCATCATGTCAAAAATATTTTTGTTGGGCGAACCGAAAGAACAATTGACCAGTCTGGGTTTGAAAGCCGCAACATAATCAGCCTTTGGCTTGATTTCATCAGCATATTGCTGCCCAACCTGAACGAAGTATTTTTCGAGGTCGGCAAGAGAAGGATTTTTGGGTTCTGATGAATCAGTGCTCACAGATCTTCGACTATGGGCCATTTTATGTTTTACGATGCCAAAAGCCTGGGCAATCTCTTCTTTTGGAGCTCCGCCAGTCGGGATATGTCTGATGGCATTAAGGTTGACCTTATCATTTTTTGTCGAAACGATACCTGCACAATGTGTACCGTGAGCCCACCCGCCGGTAAAACCGACCCAGGCCCAGAATGGTTTATCCTGATAGTTTTTGACGAGATAAGCATATTCTTCTTCGGTCAGGCCTTCTTTGCCGTATGCCTGCAATTTGCCGAGGATTTCCATGCAGCGAAGAACCCTGTCATAATCAGGAGGTGTTTCTTTCAGGTTTACAAGCGTTGCATTGTCATCTACAAAATTCCAGCCGTAAACGTCATCTGCATAACCATTGCTATCATCATCGACACCAGCTGTACCATTAAGTTCTTGAGCGTTGGCACGCGCAAGAGGGTTCAGGGCGCTGTGGGTGAAATCGCTGCCAGAGTCTATAACAACCACGTTCATATTCTCAGACGCGGTTACCGGACAAGAAGAAAAACCAAACGAAGCAGCGATGGCCAAAAGCAGAACATTGCGTTTAAAACTCATTTTTCACCTCCGATGATGATTTTTTTATTATAAGAAATATTTTGTAAAACGGAAGCGCTGTCAAAAAAAAATCAGCCGAACATATTCTGCAGGTCTGCAGCCATTTCTCTGGCGATGCGTGCCAGTTCGCCCTTCTTTTTTTTCATAAAAGCCGGGGCTTCTGC
>SABV01000216.1 GCA_009928855.1 Erysipelotrichia bacterium
ATAAAATCGTTAAAAATTTGACAAAAAAAATTAGCGCAAACGCGCTGGCAATAATAACTGGCAAAACTTCAATCGATTAGCGAACTGTCAAACTTCCGACTGATTTGCCCTGCAAAAAATTTTCTTCGCTTGCGATAGTGCTTGTAGTTAGACTAAAATGGTTCACTATAGAACCGGCAATATAGAACACCCGGAATGCCCGGAGCCAATTCAAGAGCAGGAGTGATAGCAAATGGAGAATATGACGCAAAAATTCGTCACTCTTTATCATCAGAATATTGACGGTGGCCAAAGCGAAAGCGATGTCGCGCGACTGCCGGAGTTCGTTAAAAACTATCCGGAAGGATGCTTCCGGAGCCTGTTTTTTCATACTGTTGATTCTCAGTGTCTCTATGGCCCGATGGTATTGACTTTTGCCATCAGAAAAGCCCGCGACTTGCTACTTGAAGGATGCGAATATCAGGGAGTCGAAATTCAGATAGAGACTGCTGGAAAACGCCTGCCGCAGTTGCCGGCCGCCCGCGAACTCGAAAAACTTGTCGATTCAACCGACACAATAATCCACATCAATGGTACGCCCTATAAGCCATCTACAGAAGTATTCGGTTTTCAGCAAGTTTACGATGACTCGGTAAAATGCATAGAAGAATTAAAAAAACTCGGCTTTACCCAAGAAACCATGACCATATACGCCACCCCTGAAGAAATTACGGTAGAGCTGCATGGTGGGGCTATTGGCGCGGAGGGCATCGAAAACCCGGGGGACTATTTTTATCGCCTGCTCTGCAATATAGCCAACATAAAAGACGCAGCAGGCAAACCGGCCAAAACCACGGTTAAAACAGTAATTTTGCAGGCATGCCAGAAGGACTGGAAAGTTCTGCTGCCCGGCTGCAATCATCCTGCCCTGCACCGTCCAAGAGTCGCGGTGGGCCCCTCTCATTTTGCCTATGGAATTGCCGCTTTTTCAGACTATTGCGGCAAAAAACGCACCCCCCAGGAATCCCTTCAGGAAAGCCTCAACTGGGTTAAATTTATTCAGACTCAGTTTCCGCCAATTCCAGGCCTGAAAGCCAAAATTGAAAAAATGCCGCAAATGCCATGGCCAGGACAAACCGGGCCTGGAAACAAAACGACAATGGCCGGGGCAACAACATTAAGCAGTCGTTTTCAGCCGCTCAAAAACTCAATAGAAGAAAATGAAGCAGCGTTTATAAAATTAACAGCTTCACATAGCACCACCTCTACTGGCTTAAACAAATCGCTCGGAGGAGGCTGGAGCTCTGGCGGCATTCATGTGATTGCCGGGCCACGCGAAAGCGGCAAAGCCGGTTTTTTGCAACAGCTGCTTTTTGCATACGAAAAAGAATTGCCTATTCTATGCATCTCTTTTGAACATAACATACGCGAATTTGTCACCCGCACTGCGGCCATAGCCGGCAATTGCAGCTTAAGCGACATCCCCGGCGCACTCTATGCCGGCGGTGCCACCGCCGAACAGGCAAAAATGGTCTGCGGCGCAGCAATAAGCAAGCTGAAAAATCAAATAAACAACAATATATATTTTTCAGGAACAGAAACCAATCGCCAGGAATTTGATCCAGACGAAATCCAGCAACTGGCTGCCATGATGCCGGGCAACACAAATAAGCTCGTTCTGATCGACTCTCTTGACGAATCTGCCTTTGCAGACGACTTCAACAACCGTATGCGCAGACTTAGAGAAGTAGCAGGCAACGGAAATTTAACCATAATCATGACTGTTCACGCCGCCATAAACTGCGGCAAAAGACCGCATTTTTTAGAAGAAGACGACCTGCCGTTGCTTGAAAAATATCAAAAATACACAGATTCTCTGGTTGTAATGCTTTCTGAAAAAGTGAATCTAAGGCGCTTTGTTGCCATGGTCAAAGGGCAGATAGACGCACAACTTGTCGGAAATCTTGAGCAAAAAGCCCTGCAGATGGCCTCCGGAAAAAGATTCAAAACAGATACTTACAACCTTGTCCGCGTAATTCACACACGAACGGGCAAACGAGATTTGCTTCTGTATCTGTATCAGCCTGAGCTGGTAAAATATTTTGAACTGGCCTCAATCAACATTTCAAGGCCATAAAAAATATGCAGCAAAATGAATTTATACGTATAAGGGCCATCATAAGAGGCAGAGTACAGGGCGTTGGCTTCAGACGCTTTGTCTACCGCCAGGCACAGAGCATGGCAATTGGCGGCTGGGTAAGAAACAACCCCGAAGGATCGGTCGAATTAGAGGCAGTCGGAGAAGCCTCAGCAATAGAAATATTCATGCGTGAGATAAAAAAAGGCCCGTTTCTCTCAAGGGTTGATGAAGTTGAGCAAATACAAAAAGAACCTCTGGCTCATCATCCAAAGGTTCTCTTTATTATCAGATAGCCTGCCAGTTGGCATTCTCAGTTAAGAAAAGTTCGCTTGTCTATCTTTTTTAGAGACTTCTGAATTGCCTCTTTGACGCGAAAATCAGGGTCGTCTTTGTGCGACATCAACAGTCTTAGAGCCTCGGGAGTTGCAACATCTCCCAGTTTTTTTGCTGCTTCAAGACGAACTTTAACATCTTGAGATTTCAGGTCTTTGGCGAGCAGATCTTCTGCTGATCCGCTAAAGCAGCCCGTCAAAGCAATTAATGCAATACAAAGAAAAAAAGCTATTTTTTTCATTCGCCACTCCGATACATCATGGATTTGCGTCAACAACAAGAGTTTTTACATGAAGCGCGCCAGTCTCGCTTTTAAGAATTCTGGCAATCGTGTCTAGATATCTGGATAATTCGTCTTCTGAAGTAATGTTGCTTGAAGTATATACGAAAAATGCCACATTCTTCGTTTCACCAAACACCTTGGTAGCTTGAGAATCTTTCACAGGACTGCCAAAAGCGGCACCGGCTGCGCCATTCCTGGCAATGACCAGCAGTTTTTTAAGAGACAGCTCATGGCCCTCGCGGTTAAAAACGTAAGATTCTTCGTCGAGCCCCACCCGCACACAAAGATCAAAACCAGATTTATCAATGTCTATAACACTTATCGGCAAGTGAGAGACAAGCGAAATATGGTTGTTTATGTCTACAACATTGTTGATAAAATTAAACCCGCCCCGGTTCTGCAGATCCTTAAACAAAAACTCAGAAGCAGGCCTGCTGCGCCCGGAAGGGTGAAATCCGAAGGTTTTTAGAAGGCTTCTAATGCCCTTCTGCTTATGATCAGGGTAAATAAAGTCAGAAGACAACAAATGCTCTATTTCATGGTTAACACGCGCCCGATACTCGGCTGACGAGTCTTTTACCTGAACATTCTCTGCCTCAACCACGCCAATTCTCAGCGAGCTGGGCGGCAAAGAAAAAATAAGCCTGGTTTTCATGATGCAAATATCCTGTAATTTAGTGTTTATAGCAGCAATATACCATATTACAGCAATTTAAATCAGGCAGCGCATTTACACTCGCGCGACAAACGTTCGAGTATCTGCTGACAGATGATATTTATATCTCGAGCACCCATAACCAGAACCATATCGCCGCTTTGGGCCTCACAGGTTATTCTGGCAATTATCTCTTCACGACTGCCGGTATACCAGGCATTTTTAAAGCGCTGCCGAACAGCTTTTACGATTTCTTCAGAAGTGACATCACGATTAACAGTGCCACCACCGTAGAAAATATCATCAAGAAACAGAAACTCATCGTCTTTGAGAGCGCTGAAAACTTCGATCAAATCATCTCTGGTAAAACTGGTTGGACCAAAGCCATGTGGTTGATAAACAATAAAGCGTCGTTTTGAAGCCTTGCGAGCTGCTCTTACTGCAGCCGCGATTTCGGCCGGGTTGTGGGCAAAATCATCTACCACCGTTATGCCAGAAGCGGTGCCAATCTTTTCGAAGCGTCTTTTCATGCCGGGAAACGCCCGAAGCGAGTCAGCGATTTCTTCAAGTTCGAGACCGCACATATTTGTAACGGCAATCGCTGCAAGTGCGTTAAGCACATTGTGTTCGCCAGGCATTCTAACTGTAAATTCAATATTGTTAACTTTAAAAACAGCCGAATCGGCATTCATATGAACGGCTTCAGCCTGATAATCAGCTTTTTCAGTGATTCCGTAAGTTTTAACGCCGGCAGAACAAACTTTCTGCAAATTGGCGGCGTTCTGATCTTCTGCACACACGAGTCGCAGACCATCTGCAGCGGTGTTGTTTAAAAAATCAGTAAAAAGCCCATTGAGTTCATCGAGAGTTTTGTGATCACGAGAAATATTTGTGACGACAGATATCCACGGCCGGTATTTTACAATTGAACCATCAGATTCATCTGCTTCAATTACAAAATGAGGGCCTTTGCCTCTGAAAGCATTAGTATCGAGGCCAGCAATAATGCCGCCAACAGCGCAGGAAGGCTGCTTACCCGCATGCTGCAATATCCAGGCAACAAGCCCGGTTGTAGTAGTCTTACCCGCAGTACCACCTATGGCAATGCCTTTTTTTTCATTAAACATCATCGCCAGAAGGTCTGACCGCATAATCTGAGCAATACCAAGACGCTCTGCCGTCTGAACATCAGGCACCTGGTTTTCTACAGCAGTTGATTTAACAACACAAAAATCTTTTGCACCAAGGCCGCTCTGCTGCATAAACAACTCTGGGCCCGCTCCATCTTGCGGGTAAATTTTCACTCCCAGGTCTCTCAGGCGCCGGCAATAATCTCCATCCAGATTTCTGTCAGAGCCGGCCACACAAAAACCCGCGCTGTGCAGAATCTTTGCAAGTCCGCTCATTCCCATACCGCCGATTCCAACAAAAAAAGCATTCATGAGTTTGCCTCCAGAAATAGCATTGAGCCAGGTGTCTATTTATCGCTCGTTATACTATCGTCATAAAGGGCTCAGGTCATTAACAAACCCGTTTAACCAGAGCTATGGCTCGGTCGTAAAAGCGAAATCACGCGAAAAAGTTCGTGAAGTTTCAAGGTTGTAGCGGCTTGCGACGATTCTGAAATGATAGGTAGTTGCGGGCGACAGGTTATAAAGCTGAACACGATGCCTTGTTTTTAAATCAGTAGCGGCATAGCTTGAATAGCCATAAAGCTCATTGGTGCCGTAATCTATATAACCATCTGATTCTATGCTGGTCTCCCACTCCACTACGGCAGAAGTAGAGTAAACCAGAGGCACTGCGACTGATGTAACTTGTGGCATTGGCACAAGATCTGCATCGACAACTGTTACGGTCATATTGTTTTCAATGGCCACAGCCTGACGAATAAGCGTCAGCTGACCATCAGAAGATTGCAATAACAGCTGATAAATGCCAGGGGCAAGCCGGGCAGCAAAATGACCATTTTCATCAACAGGAATCAATACTTTAGTGTCGCCGCTCACAGCCATCAACTGTGAATTGCCGGCAGAGGCAAGCGTTCCTGAAATAGTACCCAGACTGTCTTTGTCGCCACTTTTAGAAAGACATCCCTGCAAAAATGCCATAAAAACTATGGCTGCCATTAACAAAGCCCAGATTTGCGCCCGCCGTTTTCCTGCCATTAAAATTGTTCTCCCGCAGCTTTCAACGTCACCCTTGTGGCTATAAGTTCGCCATAACCGTTTTTATAAAACTTCACATCATAAGTGCCCGGAGGCATGTTGTAGATAACATATTCACCCATAGAATCTGTAACTGTCTGGTAACGAGTCCCTCGAACTGTGACACTTACGCCATCCAGCGGTTTGCGGGTTCGTTCATCGCAGATTCGACCGCGCAATACGCCTTGTCGAAGATCTACCGCAACTTTGAGTCGGTTAAAAAACAGGCCAGAAACCTTTGCATAAAGGCGCAACTGCCCGTCTTCAGGCTTGAGAGTAAAAACATCACTGCCTCGATCTTCAAACCTGAAGTTCCAATCAGCTGTGAGCGCAGAAAGACGATAATTCAAATGAACAAGAGTCAGGCCATCACGAAATTCAAACCTGAATGGGTGAATAATCACTCTTACATCACGGTATCGACGAAGGGTATCTTCTGACATATTCAAAAAATCAAACCAGGTGTTACCCTGCCAGTCTCGAAAATCCTGCGAAATTCTCGTGCGCAGCCATAAATTATCTCTGCGGGCAAAAGCATCAGTTAGTTCTTTGCAAAACTGACGAGCCTTCTGCTCTCTTACCCTTCTGTTTGAGACAGAAATCGCTGCCTTAAAAATACGCACACG
>SABV01000014.1 GCA_009928855.1 Erysipelotrichia bacterium
ATGGTTAAAGGTGTTCCCAGACCGCGCTGGTAGAAGCAATAATATCGCAATCGCCCATGGTAACATGGGCGATTTTTTATGCTTGTAATACCACATCGTGTTCGAAGTCTTTGTTTTTGTTTTTTGCAGGTTAAAACGCTTTGTAATATTCAACTGTTGCTGCGACAAAATCTTAGAAAATAGGTTACCATGATGTTGTTATGAACAGGCAAAATTCGCACAGACCCGAAAATAAGGGCTTTGTTGATTATCTTCAGCAATTGAAGCTGGAAGAGCTTGCCGGCGTTCTTGAAAATCAGCAGGAGCCCGTCTGGGAATGTGAGCTGATGAAGGTTGCGTTTCCTGAAGCTGATCTGATAAATGGTGCCCCTCTGGAAATTTATCGTTGGCACTTTGTGCTGTTTCATGTGCTTTATAAGCTGGCTTCAGAATTTGCCGGGCGCGGGCTCTATCTGCATATTCATTTTATGCGCACCTGTGTGAAAAAAAATCCTGGGCCGACTCTATGCCGGTATTTTGACGATAAATTGACCAACTTCTGTGGGGCACTATGTCGCGAAGATCGGCAACTTTGCGATTTCCATTTCCAGAAAATTGACGATGCAGCCATTGATAGCCTTTCAGAACGCTACTTCTATCTAAACCCGGCTAACTTTGAGGCACTGAGTTGCGAAAATGCCGAAAAATTCATTGGCGGCGCCTGGAATCTGCTGCAGAATCCAAAAGAATATCACCGCTGTCTGAGGGTGATGGGGCTACCTGAAGGTGTTTCGATAGATTTGCTCAAGAAACGCTTCAGATATCTTGCCAAGACCATGCATCCCGACACTAATGCGGTTCATCATGACGAATTTGCGCAGATAAACTCGGCCTACCGGATGCTGCTGACCTGTTTGAATAACAATTTAAGTTGAATAATGTTAAGAGTGGTGGATGGCCTGGAGTCGCGTGCGCCTATAGTAAACTTTTTTTATTTATGTTATTCTGGGATGACAATTTTTGCAGGAGACGACCCGGAACAATGAAAAAACTCTGACACCATTTCTGATAACTTCGGTGGTGCCCCTTTTTGAGGGCTATGGTGATTGTGAGGTTTTGTATGTCATTGGTCAGTGCAACGTCTGTAAGTTTTTGTTATCCCGGTTCTGTTGACGCAGTTTTTTCTGAAATCAGCCTGACGGTTGAGCGTGACAGTAGAATTGGCCTGGTAGGGCCCAATGGTTGCGGTAAGACGACTCTTTTAAAACTTATTTGTGGTCAATTGGGCGGTTTTACCGGTGCAATTGAGTGCGGCAGGCTGCAAATTGGCATTTTACCCCAATACCTTGAATTTGCCAGCGGTCAGACCGCTTTTAGTTATGCTCTTAGCTCTAATCTGCATGTGCAGAAAATTTATGATGAAATTAAACAGCTTGAGCACGAGTCTGACGAAGTAAACGCATTGCGCCTTGGTGAACTTTATGCGAGTTATGGCGAACTGGGTGGATTTGATCTGGAAGCCTCGGTTAAGAGACTTGCAGATGAATTCGGTTTGTCGTTAGCCACGCTTTTACGCCGGGTTGAGACGCTGAGTGGCGGTGAAAAAACCAAGATTGCTCTTTTACGCCTGCTTACGACCAGTCCTGATTTATTGCTGCTGGATGAGCCCACCAACCATCTGGATATAGCTACCCTTGAATGGTTTGAGAACTATCTTGCCTGCTGCAAAACCTCATTTATGGTGATCAGCCATGATCGACGCTTTCTCGACCAGTGCTGTAACGAAATTTGGGAGCTGAACAATGGTTCTTTGACTGTTTTTAGCGGCAATTACAGCTTTTACAGATCGCAGAAAAAGCATGCTCTGGAGCGTCAGATTGAGTTTGCCGAACAGATTGACCGTAAAATCAATCGTCTGAAAAATTCGGCCGGGCAGGTGCGTGACGATGCAGAGCGCATGGAGACTTTTAAACCAACTCGCAGTATCAGCAAAAGCGGTCGAATCTGCAAACGTGACGCCGGTTCGGCAAAGGCGCTGCTACGTACTCAGAATAAGCAGAGAGCCGCAACTGTTCTTGAAAATAGACTGGAAAAAATGATCGCAAAAGCCGAGGCAACCCGGCCATTTATCGAGAAAAAACGTGCCATCAGCTTTGCGCCTCGTGGCCTCAAAAACAATACAGTTCTTCGTGTCGAGAATCTTGGCAAAAATTTTGGAAATGTAAAAATATTTGCCGATTTTTCGCTGATTGTAGCCAATGGTGAGCGGATTGCGATTGTTGGACCAAATGGCTCGGGCAAGACCACTCTGTTAAAAATGTTTGCCAGTTGTGAGTCTGCCGATTTTGGCTCGATAAACTGGGCGCCCGACGCCAGAATTGGTTATTACGCACAGGAATTTGAACAACTGAACCCTGAATTCAGCATTTTAGAGCAGGTTCTGCAGGGAGACACAGCGCAGCAGACGCGTGCCAGAACCATTCTTGGGTGTCTTAAGCTCGAAAAAGAAAAGGTGAATCAGCAGATAAAAAAACTGAGCGTTGGTGAGAAGAGCAAGACTGCTCTGGCGCGTTTATTGTTTTCTGATCCTGATGTGCTGTTGCTTGACGAGCCCACCAACCATCTCGAGATTGAGGCGCGTGAAGTGCTTGAAGAAGCGCTTGAAAACTTTTTTGGCACACTGATTCTGGTGTCGCACGATCGCTGGTTTGTCGACCGTCTTGCCGAAAGAAGAATTGATCTGGGTTTATAATTCAGTAACTGGTGGTTGTGATGTCATTGCGTTCGAGCAGTGAGCCGTCTGCGAGTAATAATTCGGTAATGGCGACAGTGTAATCTACTGCTGCACGGGCTTCAGCAATGCGAGCTTCTGTCAGGTCGCGCTGTGCCTGTGCCACCTGAAATGCGGTTGTTTTGCCGACGTTGAATTTAACTTCTTCGACGCGCAGTTTTTCGAGCTGTTTTTGTGAAGTTGCGGCAGTTGCGGTCAGTTGTTGTATGGTACGCTTCACCTCGATAAAGGCTCTTATGACGTCTTCTTTAATAAGCTGTTCGAGGTTTCTGATTGCTTCTTTACGCATGGCAGCCGAATTTTTGGCCTTGTTAAGTTCTGCTCTTGCCGACCGGCGCCCACGGGTAAGGTCATAGGTAAAGCCGGCAGATATATCGTATGAGCCTTCTTCTGAAAGCTTTGGATTTGAGCCGCCAAATGATTTTGCATAGCCGGTTTTGCCCATGGTAACGAAGAAGTCCAGGCGCGGAAGCATGCCGTTTTTACTGCTTATTATTTCGAGTTCGTCTTTTTTATTCAGCAGTTTAGCCTGAGCCAATTCTGGGCGCATTGCCAGTGCGACGGTCAGATGGTCGTCGAGTTCGAGCTGTTCAGGCTGACTTAGGGTTGGTTCATCCTGCAATTCCGGGCGTAGTCTCCAGAAGTTTTCCGGGTCGGGGTTAACAGAACGAAGCAGTGATACTGCGGTGCTGACAGCTTTGCTTTCGGCATTTATCAAGTCTTCCTGGCGCATTGCCACTTCGGCGTCTGCGGCTGCTTCTTCTGATTCGGCAATGCTGCCTGCTTCTATTTTTCTGTGTGTTTCTTCGCGTTGCTGGCGGGCGAGATTAAGCGATTCTTTTACTATTTCGAGTTCTCTTATCGCGAGATAATATTGCCAGTATTGTGTTTCGACTTGAGCGACCAGGTTCATCACGAATGCCTTAAGTTCAAATTCTGACCACTCGAGATCAAGTTCTGCCTGGCGAAGCGAGACGAGATTTACGTCTTTCCCGGCTCCTTTGCGAAGCGGGTGTGACAGCGACAGCCCGAGGCGGGTGGCGAAAAGATTGCTGGCCCTGGCCGAACGACTTCGTGCGACGCTTAGATCAAGCGATGTGGTGGTTCCTGACTTAGTGAGACGTTCGAAGTTTATTGACGCGTCTGTGCGGTTAGAGACACTGTCACCAAGGTCTCCTAGTTGGGAAATTGTTTTACCGATGCGTTCAGTGCCCGAAAAGTCAGCGCTGACGCCTGTGTCAAAACGCGCTTTTTCTTTTTCAATGGCGCTTTTACTGAGTTCAGGCGCGAATTTTTCGACCTTAAGGGCGATATTGTTGTTTATCGCGCTATTTAGCGCACTTTCTAGTGACAGCGTCACTGAAGCACCGCTGTTTGTAAAAATATTGAATGCACCAAAATCCTGGCAGGCCGATGTGGCTGTTGCGACGGGTTCTGCAAATAAAACTACCGTTGGAGACAGCATGGCCAGGGCCATAAAAAGATTTGCTATAATTTTATTTTTTTTCATTAGTTTGCCTCTGCGTCTGCTTGTTGTTCTGATTTTTTTCCCGCGAAAGCCATATCGAATTCTATGTAAATTACCGGGATAATCAGGAGTGAAATAAACGTTGCGCATGTCAGGCCCCCGATAACGGCACGAGCCATCGGTGCCTGCACTTCCCCACCTTCGCCCATGCCTATTGCCAGTGGCAATAGACCGAGAATAGTGGTCATGGCAGTCATGAGAATCGGGCGACAGCGATCGTGAGCCGCTTCTTTAACCGCGTCAATCAGTTCCATGTTTCTTTCGCGTCGCAAATCGTTGATGTGATCGACAAGCAGAATAGAGTTATTGACGACGATGCCGCCGAGCATTATGCAGCCGATAAAAGATTGTACGTTAAGAGTAGTATCTGTAAAATAGAGCATCGGAATAACTCCGACAATTGAAAGCGGCACGGTCATCATGACGATAATCGGGTCATAAAGCGATTCATATTGCACTGCCATAACCATATAAACCAGAAGCAGTGCCAGCATGAAGCTAAACAGCAGTTCTCTGAAAGATTTTTGCTGTTCTTCATAATCACCCGCGATGAGAATGCTGAAATTTACAGGCATTGGTATGGCGCGTAGCTTCTGTTGAATTTCTTCAATGATGAATCCGGGAGAACGACCTGCTGCGTTGGCAGAGACTGTGAGAACTCTTTCCTGATCGCGCCGATCGATTTCTGTTGGCCCGTATTTGCTGTCGATGTGAGCCACATTGCGCAGCATCACCTGTTTTCCGGCAGAGTTGGTTATACCGAGGTTTAGAATGTCTTCGAGGCTCATGTATTCTGCAGAATCGGCTTTGACGAGAATTCGGTATTCATCGCCGCCTTCTCGCAAATTTCCGGCGCTGCTTCCTGACATCATAGTTTCGAGAAACGATGATATGCGTGAGATGGTGAGCTTCTGGTCGGCGGCTCTGGCACGGTCGATGATAATCGTGCGTTCGGGAACACCTTTTTTACGGGCGAGTTCTACGTCGGTTATACCTTCTATGCTTTTTAGAAGCTTCTCTACTTCTGCACCGAGCATGTCTGCCACGTCAAGATCGTAACCTCGAATCTGCACTTCTATTTTATCGGCATCAGTTGCGCCTCTTCGCATCATGAACATGCCTTGTCCCTCGCGGGTTCTTATGACTGCCCCTGGGGTATTGCTCAGCAATTTGCGCAGTTCAGCAGAAACCTGTGCGCTGCTGCGTTTTCTTTTTGCCGTTTCAATCAGTGGTATTCTTATCTGCCCTGAATTTAAAGAGCCGCCGCCGCCAGGCCCACCGCCGCCGCCGACGTTGGTAAACACTGTTTCAGCGTCGGGCGTGTTTTTGATGATAAGCTCTTCTGCCGCAAGAAAAATGCGTTCTACCAGGCTCAATCTTGTGCCTTCTTCGAGCTCAATGGTAACCCTGACTTCGCCTTCGTCGGCAGATGGCATCAGCTCGGTGCCAATGTTTTTAAAAAGACCGATACAGAGTGCCATCAGAATACCAATTGTAAATATTGTTTTTTTTCTGTTGTTCACTACGCTGGTAAGAAGCTTTGAATGGGCACCAAGAATGAGTGAGATGATCCATTCTGATGCGCGCCGAAAGAAACCGCGTTGCCCGTTTCCATTGATTTTTAGAAACCTTGAGGTCATCATGGGTACAATGGTCAATGAAATTACCATTGAACACAGCAGCGAGAAGGCGACAATGTACGCCAGCTGCTTAAACATTAGCCCTGTCATTCCCTCGACAAAAAGCAGCGGCAGAAAAATTACCACGGTGGTCAGAGTGCTTGCCAGAACGGGCATTGCAACTTCTGAGGCGCCTTCGACGGCAGCCCGCATCATTGAATGACCTTTTTCGCGATATCTGAAAATGTTTTCGAGAACGACGATCGAATTGTCGACCAGCATACCTATGCCCAGTGCGACCCCGCCAAGCGACATGATGTTGAGCGTAAAACCGAAATAATACATCAGGGCAAAGGTTGCGATAATTGAGACCGGTATGGCTACCGCAATAATAGCGGTGCTGGCGAGATTGCCGAGAAAGAGCTGCAGAATAACTATTGCAAGCAGCCCGCCGTAGACAGCTGAAGAGGTGACATTGTCGATTGAGCGCTGGATATATTTTGAGGAATCCACTATCGGATTGAGGCGCAGTTGCGGAATCTCCTGATTTATGCGCGCGATTTCTTCTTTAACGGCAGTTGCCACAGCAACCGTATTGCTGCCAGATTGTTTATTAACCATGATACGAACCCCTGGTTTGCCGTTTATGCGCACAATGCTGCGGCGTTTTTCCCAGAGGTCGCGCACTTTGGCTACGTCACGCAGTCGTATCAGCTTGCCGGCGTTTTCGCCAATAACCAGGCCCGCAATGTCATCGACATTCTTGAATTCACCAGGGGTGCGCAGACGCAGTTCGTAATTGCCTGATTCAATCATACCGGCGGGCAGATTCAGGTTTTCTGCTTTGAGGCGACTTATGGCCTGTTCTGGGGAAATTTTAAGGGCTTTTATTTTGTTAATGTCGATATTAACCTGTATTTCGCGCTGATTACCGCCCATGACATCAATCGCGGCGACGCCGGGAATGCGTTCTATTCTGTATTTAACCTGTTCTTCGATCAGGTTAAGCATCTGCACGGGGTCCAGGTCGCTGGCAGCACCGATAATAATAACCGGCATGGCGGCAGCATCGAATTTACGTATGCTTGGGCGTTCAATATCTTCTGGAAGTCTGCCAAGTATGCGGTCAAGCCTGTCGCGCAGGTCGTTGGTGGCGGCATCAAGGTCTGTGCCCCATGCGAACGAAATACGAACTCGGCTTCTTCCTTCGCTTGAGGTGGAATTTATTTCTTCAACTCCGGGAACCGCGGCTACGGCCTGTTCAATTGGCCGTGTAATAAGGGTTTCGATTTCTACCGGGCTTGCATTTGCGTAAGTTGCCGAGACTGTTATCGTTGGGTAAGTTATGTCAGGCATCAGGTCTACCGGGAGTTTATACAGTGAAACTACCCCGAAAATGATGACAATGCACATGATCATTGTAACGCCGATTGGGCGTTTGACCGATATGTGGGTCAGTTTCATTTTTGCTGACCGCCTTTGCGACCTGCTTTTTTTTCTGCCCCTTTACCTTTTTCAGTGCTGGTTCCAGGTAAATTCTTGCCATTTATGATGATACCGGCGCCATCTTCGAGCAGATGATGACCCAGGGTAACCACTTCACCAGAAATGCTTGGTGAAGCTATTTCTATAAACTCACCTTCTCTGAAACCTGTAGTGACAGGAACAAAATTAGCCACTGATTTTTCTGTATCTATCAAAAAAAGGCCTTCTTGCTCGTTACGTCGCACCAGAGCGCCTGCCGGTGCGATTGTGGTTGAATTATGCACCTCATATATGATTGTAGCCTTGATAAACATGCCCGGCTTCAGTGAGTAGTTTTTATTTTGCAGTTCGAGTTCTATGCGGGCCTGGCGTGAAGTCTCATCAAGCATGGGGGTAATGCGTGATACCGTGGCCTGGTAGATTTCTCCTGGCATGGCAGCCGGTTCAATTTCGGCTTTCAGACCCTGTTTTATTTTAAAATAGTCACGTTCAACCACGTCTATAACTGCGGTTACTGTTGCAATATCTATTACCGAAACAATTGGCGTGTTGGCGCCGATCATTGCCCCGGCGTTCTGAAAGCGTTCAGCGACGAAACGTTGCCCGCCGCCGCCGGACCATGATGCATCGACAGTTGCATAGGCCAGTTTAAGTTTTGAAGTTTCAAAAGCCGCTTCTTTTTGAGTAACGAGGGCTTTATTTACCTGGTGACGTGCTTCACGCGTCTTGTATGCGGCCTGGGCGTTTTCGACTTCGACTTCTGAAGAGACTTTCTGCTGGCGCATCGTTTTAACACGATCAAGTTCGCGCTGCGATATCGCGAGCAGGCTGGCGCTTTCGTTGTAATTGGCACGAGCAATTTCGAGATCTGCGTTAGCCTGTTTAACAGCCAGAAGCAGTTCTTCATCATCAAGAGTTGCTATGGTAGCACCATTTTGGATTGTGTCACCAATTTCTACGAATAGTTTTTTTATGCGTCCCGAAATTTTAGGGGCTACCATAAATTTTGAAGCAGCCTCAATAGAGCCTGAAAATCGGCCTTCATCGACAAGACTGCCTATTTTGAGTTGTGCCGTTTCGACCGCTACAGCAACCGCTTTTCCGCCGCGTTTAGACCCTTGTTTTGTGGTTGAGGTGCCTTTTTGTATTGTAACAACCAGAAGACCGGCCAGAACAAGGCCTGTCAGAAAAGCCAGCAAAAATCGTTTCATTATTTTCTCCTGTGCTGTTGCAGGCAGGCCGAAAATTCATATTCTTTTGCTGTGCCTGCCATGTTTTACGGTGCGCAAAGTTTAACACGAAATAGAGAGTTTCTGAAACAGTTATATACAAAAAGCTGGGCAAATGCCTTAAACAGGGTGATCACACTAAAACACCCTGCAGTAGATTGCCTTTAACCGCCTTAGTGGGCACGGGTTTCGTGGGAATAACGCAATCAATCAACGTTTAAACATAAAGCCCAAAAATGTATGTTGAAATTGTATGAAGCTTACGGGCAATTAAGTCGTCTGCTTAAAAAAATATTAGAGAAGGCTGCGTTGCATTGCATCGCTCCAGCGGCCATACCAGAAGCGACTGGTTGCCGCAGGTAACCCGGCCAATACGTTTATAAGCTCTGCTGTAGAAATTTGATTCGACCATTTGCATGAAAACGGGTCAGATACAACCCTCATGGGCAGTTCTGTCGCAAGCTTTACCAGACCCGAACCGGCTACGACAGAGTCGGTACTGATACCGGGAGCAATATCTTCGACCAGAGAAATCAGCGCAAAGAGAGCTTTTCTAAACAGGGCTAATTCTGCCCGCAATTTGAGACCGCCGAATTCGACTGCGTGGTCAAGCACTGACAAACACCAGGAAAAACCTGGAAAATTGCCTGCTCTTATCTGCTCCAGAGCCCATTTTCCGGTTTGCTGTATTCTGTTTCTGTCGCTTGTAATGCCAAGTTTGCTTAAAGCATCTGCAATAGCTGTTTTATCCATGCGCATGCCGCCTGTCAGCAGTTGCAGAAGGTTTATTCGATCGTTTTCAGGCAGTTCAACGGCGAGACTCCAGTCGATTGGGACAATTCTGCCCTGTTCGTCATAAAAAATATTGCCGCCATGAGGATCACCATGAAAAATTGCCCAGGCGCCCGCTGTCCAGAATGGTTTTGCAATAAGCCCGTCAATAATTTTTTCGGCAATTCTTGTTTTGTGTTCTTCACTGAAAGGGCCTGTTCGCATGGCTTCTGCGATAGTTTTTCCGATGATTCGGGTCATGGCGGTAACTCTCGATGTGCACCATGGCAGCAGCTGTGGTAATGCTATCTCAGGAAAGTCTTTATACAATTCGGTTGCTCTTCTTATATGAAGTTGTTCTCTATCTAGTCTGACCTCGTCTGCAACAAGCAATGAGGCATCTGCAAGAGGGCCTGCAAATTCGAGCACCGGCAATTCAAGTCTTTTACAAATTGCTTCAAGTTCTTTGCCCAGCTCAGGCCATAGCTTAAGTTCTGTTTCAAGAGCTTTTTCTGCCTCGGGTCTGACAATTTTGAATACGCCCTCAATTTTTTGCCCTGCAGCATCAGAAAAAATGAATGGCATGACAACCGCCACGCTTGCTTCTGCCAAAGGTTTTTCGCCTAGAGTTATGCCATCCAGGTCAATATTTTCACGTGCCAGAATTGATCTGATTTCTTCGACACTCATGCGGGCCGGCATAGATTCAAGCTGTTGCAGGCTGTTGCGTAGCTCTGAAGAAAGTCGTCTGTCACGAGCCAGAATTTGCCCAAGTTTATGAAGCGTAGGGCACCGCCGCAAAACAGCAGCGAATTTGTTTGCTGCGCTTGCGAAAAAGCCGAGTTTTAACAGGTCGTCAAGAATTTCTTTCTGTCTTTCTTCGCTCAAACGCCCGAGAAACCATGATAAACCATTTTTTACCAGGGGTTTCCATTTAGCATAACATTCCGGTATAAGTCCATTCAAATCAAGCGTTTCCAGCAAAGGCATCCAATTCATGTGAGCCAAGTCTCCTCAAATTTATTAAATAGTGTTTGCTGCATTGTAGCAAAATAAATAGAAGAAATTCAAGCTTTTTTGGTGTTAGAATATTCTGTATTTATTTAATGAAATTTCTGAATAAAGGTGTTTGTTATGAAAATACTCAACTTGATTGATCGCCCCGATTGCCTCGAAGAGATTTCAACGTGGCACCACAACGAGTGGGGCTATCTTAACCCGGGTAAAACCCTTGAAACCAGAATAGCCGATATGCATAACCATCTTAAGGGCATGCCGGTTCCATCTACTTATATTGCTGTCGATGACAATGATAAAGTTGTTGGGTCTGCTTCAATCCGCATAACCGATATGCCTGAGCGCCCTGAGCTGACTCCATGGCTGGCAAGCGTTTTTGTCGAGTCATCTGCCCGTAAAAACGGAGTGGGTCGTGCTGTGGTGCAAAAAGTAATGCAACACGCCCGCGAAGCCGGGGTTAAAACCCTCTATCTTTATACTCCCGATCGTGAGCATTTTTACAAATTTATGGGATGGCAGACTATCGAAAAGCTTGTTTATCACGGCGCGAATGTAACTCTTATGAAAATAGATTTCTGAAACATTTTTGCCGCGCGGGTTTTAAATGTTGCATATTAGTGTTAGATTGTTCTTATGAATGAGTCTGTTGTAACTGAAAGTCTTAAAAATGACGGCTTCGGACTGGTGCCGATAAATTTTGTGCCAGGGCCTTTAAAGCGTCTTCTTGGTTACTCTTCTTTCGCAATCGAAGCAGACCGGCTTGTTTTATACTCTCCAGGGCAAAGGCGCGAAGTTTTTTATTCAGAAATTGTCGATATCCATGTTGCGGGTCGAAAAATCATAGTTTCTGACGGTAGCGAAGTTTTTAAGATTTGTCCTGCAACTGATTTTAATAAAGTTGTGTCGTTGATTGACCATCTTAGATCTGAGAGCAATGCTTTCGCTACAATGATTGCCGCCACTACCACCCTGGAAGCAGGCTTTCGGATGTTTTTGCAGTGCCTTGATTTTCGCGCTCTGCCGTATGTTCGCGCCGTAAACCTGCTGTTGAAAATTGCGTCTGATAATTGTTTTACCGACATTCACTTCGAACCTCTCGACCATAAATCGGTTAGAATTACCTTTAGAGCCGCAGGTGAGGTAAAACGCGCCCTGACTTTTTCTCAGACCCATCACGGCCGCCTGATGGCACGCTTTAAATATCTGGCGGGATGTTTGTCACACATCACTGATAACGCCCAGGAAGGCGCCTTCAGACACACGAATTTTGATGTAAGACTTTCTACTTTTCCGACAGACAATGGCGAGAGGGCTTCTATTCGCATTATTACCGCATTGCGATACCCTGATACTGCCTCTCTTGGCTGGGATGCAAAAACAGCATCGCTCTGGATAAATCAGATTAACCAAAGCCGTGGTCTTTATATTATTTCCGGGCCGGTGGGCAGCGGCAAGACCACCGCCATGTATGCCACTCTTGCGCAGCTTGCAGGCAATGACGGCAATTTGCGGGTAGTAACAATAGAAGACCCGGTCGAGGCATCTATCGGCTGCATCTGCCAGTCTTCACTCGACCTGATGAAAGAAAAGAGCCTGGCTGTAGCTTTTAAGCACCTGTTGCGCCAGGATCCAGATGTTATCGCCCTCGGCGAAATACGTGACAGTCTCTGTGTTAGAGAGGCGTTGCAGGCGGCTCTTTCGGGGCATCTCATTATTGCCACTTTTCATGCCGGTTCGGCAGTCGAAACCATAGACCGCATAACCCAGATGGGAATCGACGACAAACTGGTAATGTCGGGATTGCAAGGTGTTCTTCATTTAAATTTGCTGCGGAGTGACGACGGCCTCAGGCCGGTCGTTAATTTCAACCTTTTTGATGGCAAAAGTCTGAGGTCGGCAGAATGACAAACAATGCCGCTGCACGACAACCACAGACCCGACCTGACGAGGCCATTTTTCAGCTGGGCCTTCTTTTGCGAGCCGGTTTGCCTATGCCTGAAGCCATGAGAAACCTTGCCACCTCTTCATCTGAAAAGAAAATAAAAGTTGCGGCAGCGCGGTCGGCAGAGTTGCTTGCCATGGGCAACGAGCATGCGGAAGTTTTTGCTGACCCGCAGATGACGGTTTTTTCGGGCCGGGTGCGCTATATTCTGGCAGCTCCTGTCAGCGACAAGCTGAAAGGAGCCTTGCTTTGTGACTGGCACATAACCATGAACCGCTGGGCTGAAACTATGAAAGCAATGATTTATCCTTTGCAGAGCATGGCAATTGGCTTTTTCAGCTGTCTGAGTTTGTTTGTTTTCGTTTTGCCCCAGTTTCGCGAAATATGCAGTGGTCTGCGTATTGAATTACCTCCATTTTCTGCCTGGCTTCTTGGGCTTACTGTTGGCACTGAGGGGTCGCTAATTCTGGTGTTGAGTGCTGCGGCCATTTTATCGGCAGGGCTTCTTCTGGGTATTTATCTGATAAGGGTTTTTTATGGTGCATCTGCAATTCGTGATGAATTGAATTTTTTGCGAATGCTGGCTGCCGTGCCAGCTAATGAGCGCATCAGGGTGGCTGTAATCATGTCTGTGCCACTGCATTTTCCGACGATGCACCATAGATTCAGCAAATTTGCCAATGACTTTGCAGGTGGCAGTGACATTAATTCTGCCGCGACAAATGCGGGTCTTGATCTTTTTATCTGCTGGTTTTTAAATCTTGGATTGTCTGAAAATGCTGACCCAGAAACCCTCAGCCAGGGGGCATCTCTTCTCGAAGCCTGGTTTGATGGTTCTTGTGCAAGGGCGATCAGCATCATAGAGGTTTGTAGCGTTTTGTTACAGGGATTGGTCTTTGGTGGTGTGGCTTATGCAGTGTTTCAGCTTATGTCAGTCATAATGCTTGGAAGTATCACATGACAATGTCGGCAGATTATCGCGAACTTACGGCCTTTTGTCAGATTTTGACCGTTGCGTTGCGCAGTGGAAAGCCTTTGCCTGAAAGCTTGTCTGAGCTCTCTGCCAGAGGAAGCGATAATGCGTCGTCTGTCTGGTGTCGGAATATCTCGGATAAGCTGGCTGCTGGTTATTCTCTTGAAGAAGCCTGTCGCGAACTTGCCGGTTTTGACCCGGTTCTTGCCCGTCTGATGCCGCTATTGGGCCAGAATCGACTGATAAAGGTTCTTGAGCTTTACACCTCTTTTCTTGTAAGTCTTGAAACCGTCAGAGAAAAATGTCAGTCAGCTATATTTTATCCTTTTCTGGTTGTTTCATTGCTGATAGCCAATCTTTTGCATCTAAATTTTAGTCTTTTTCCGATTGTGTATAAACAGATTGTTCTTAATAATGGGGCTCAGCCCTTGATGTTGAGGCTTTTACATTTTTCAGAACCTGGATTGTGGCCTTTATCTCTTATCATTCCGCTTTTTATGACATTCTGTTTTGCAGGCATGCTGCGCGCCCTGTTCGCCAAAAAACTGCACAGCAATTCATGGCTTGCCAAAATCAGCGGTCTGGCTGAAGCAATCAGATTACAGGAATTAGGACGACTGCAGGGTATCGTCGGTCTTTATCTCGAAGCTGGGTTTTCGCTTGACAGAGCCGTTGCCGAGGCGGCCTGTTTCGCAGACAATGTTGATTCTGAAACGCTGCGCAATGTTGCAGAAAGTTTGGCGCATGGCGTAGAACCTGCTTTTGCCCTTTCCATGAGCCCTGTCTTAAAAAATCTTTCGGAATCAGTTGCAGAGCCAACCATTTTTTCGGACAAACTCAAGTTTATGTCTGACAGCAATTACCATTGTTCAAATGCTTTAATGAGAAGACTTTCATCAT
The DNA here is from genome assembly GCA_009928855.1 of Erysipelotrichia bacterium. Lineage (GTDB taxonomy): Bacteria > Muiribacteriota > Ozemobacteria > Ozemobacterales > Ozemobacteraceae > Rifleibacterium. The sequence continues at coordinate 14,235 of SABV01000014.1, forward strand.
TTATGTCGGTTGCAGCTCTCTTGCTGACCGGCCTGTTTGTGGCTGTTGTCACTGCCAGTTTCTTCGATTCTTATTACTGGCTTATCTGGAGCTTTTCATGAATAAAAAGTCTGGTCTGACTCTTATAGAAATGGCTTTGACCATGACTCTGCTGGCTATAATCATGATGGCTCTGTTTCAGATGTCGCAGATGCAGCACCATGTCTGTCGTCGTTTGCAGCATAATGCCACGGCAATATTACTTCTTGAAAGCGTAAGAAATCAGATCAGGTATGAACTCAGCCAGGGCACAAAGCCGGGTGAAATTGCGGTCGAAAGTCTAAGGGCGCTTGCAAAAGACTCTGAATGGGAAATAAAACTGCAGCTGAAAAACTCTGGCGCTGAGGTGGCATCTATGGTTGTAAGTCTTACCAATCGCCATGGCGGCAGATATGCAGTTTGTTACGAAACAGAGGTGACCGTGCGATGAACAGACGTGCTTTTACTCTGATAGAATTGATGATAGTAATCGCGATACTCGGGATTGCCCTCTGTGACCTCTACCCATCGATAGAAACCATGTGGCGCCAGAATCGCCGAGAACGTGATAATATGCGTGATACAGGTGCTTTAACTCGTGCTTACGGTTTGATAAAGGCCGAATTGCGCCAGTGTGCTGATGTGTCATACGCAGATGAAAACGGGGTGTTGTTTGCTGACGATCGTTCGATCAAGATTTTTGATGCGGGCAAAACTGTCGTGATCGGTAAAAAAGTCATAAAATTTGCTGGCCGAGCCAGAATCTGGGGTTTCGAAAAAATAGACGCCCGGACTTTTTCCTCAGAGGTGCATATCGGCAACGACGATATAAGAGTTGTCTGGCGGACGGGGGCAGACAATGAATAGCAAAAAAGGCTTCACTGTTTTTTTTATTTTTCTGATCATGCTGCTGGTATTGTTTTCGGGATTCTATACACAGGGCATCGAAATGTTTCATATCGGCTGGATGCAGCAGAAATATTTGAGCAAATTGGCTGTAATAAAGCCTGTATATGTCAGGCCGGCGATCGAAACACTTATAGAAGTTGACAGCGACAGGTAGTTTTATCTGAGAGTGTTTGCATGAACGAGGAATTTAATAAAATAGACGGCTTGTTGCGCTCTAATAGCGCTGAAGACAGGCGTCAGGGTCTTGCGCTGGCACTAGACAGGCAGAGAACCGACTGCGTGCCCCTTATTACACGTATTGCCGGTTCAGATGCTGACCCTGAGACCAGGCATCTTGCCCGTAAAACTCTCGAATGCCTCAGAGAAAAAACCGGCGTAAATTTTGTCGATCTGGCAGTTTCTGCCGAAGCTGATATTCAAAAGCTTCTTGATTCTGATTCTGCCTGCACCAGAGCTTCAGGTCTTAAAAAACTGCTGGCCGAAAAGTCTTCGACTGGTCACACGATGCTGCTCGAAGCTCTTGAAATAGAGAACGACATGCAGCTTAAAACATCTATGATAATCGCATTGGGGCAGTTCAGTAATCCTGATGATGTCTCATTGCTTGTTCGATTTTTGCAGGATGAAGACGCACGGGTGAGGGCTAATACGGTTGAAGCTCTTGCAGCTATCGGCAATGAAACGGCATTGCGTTGCATTATTGATATCATGCCAGACGAAGATAACCGGATAAAGGCCAATGTTATCAAGGCATTGCAGGGAATCGGCGGCCAGGCTCTTTTTAGTGTGCTTAAAAATATGGCAGAAGATAAAAAACACTGGGTGCGTGCCTCGGCTGTTTTTGCTTTTTCTACTATTAAAACGCCTCAGTCAATGCTCATGCTTGCCAAAATGGCGCAGCAAGACCCTGATTCATCTTTGCGTGATAGTGCCCGGAATATTCTCAGGCTCGAAAGAGATGATCAGAACCCGATGGCAAAGTTCCTGCTGACCGGGATCGAGGGGCAAACCACAGAGCTTGAGGCGCCTTTCCCTTTATCAGAAGCTGCGACTGATGCTGTTAATGGTAATGCAGACATATCTGAAGTAGAAACATTGCTTTTAAGCGATAATCCGGCAAACCGCTATATTGCGTTGTCTTTTTTAATAACCGGCTATGAACCACCTGTTTCTGAAGCTTTTATGACAGCCTTCTCCATGGAAAAAGATTCTTTTTTGCTTGCCATGATGTTGACCGTGATTCGTAATGCCAGTCTGTTACCTGCGTTTAATCAGGTATTGGAGTTTTTGACGCATCATGATGAAAGAGTGCGTGCTAACGCTGTTGAAGCGGCTATCGCTCTTGACCTGCCCAATACCGGCAAACATCTTGTGTTAATGCTGAATGACAGAAGCAGCAGAGTGGTTGCCAATTCAATATTAGGTCTGCATCAGCTGGGTTTTGCCGATTTGCATGTAGAAGTAAAAAAGATGCTTGCGCAAGGTCTTGAATCATTTAAATATAGTGCGATTCACGTTGCTTCGCGAGTTCGCGACCCGATGTTGTTGTCTTCACTCGAAAAACTCGTGCGAGACAGTAATCCAGAAGTCAGCGACAAGGCTTTTGCAGTTCTTAAATCTTATGCAGTTTCGGGCATTTCAGGAGCTGCAACATTGTGTAGTAATTTTGACCGGCAGATTGAGCTTGAAAAGAGCCGCAGCGGGTTTTTTAAGACGAGTCTTGATGATACGTTTGCGGGCTTTCTGAATCTAATCCGGGTCGATTCTTTAACAGAAGAAACGGGCAGGGAAAAAGCAGATGCATTGTGTTCTGAGGCGCATAATCTGCAGCGTAGCGCTTTACTTAAACTTGCCGGAAAATGCCGTCAGGAAAATCTTCTGGATGATCGAAGCCTCGAATTGGTAAACCAGATTGAGGTTGATATCGAGGGCATTGATCGCATAATCGGCAATGACTCAAACGATTGTGGCAGCCTGGCAACTATCGATCGGGCGGCGCGGCAGATGTCTGAAAAACAGCTGCTTAATGTCGAAAAAATGAGTCTGTTGGCCAGAAAAAACGCGGTTTTGTCATCGTTTGCCATGCGTCTTTTTATTGGCAGAAACAGTTTGACTACAGATATTGCAGAAAAGCTTCACGAAGAACTTGATCTCGTTTCTAAAGCAACAGGTCGATCAACGCTCTCTGAAAGCTTTTCAATGTTGCCAGAAAAGAATGCGCCAGTCAGTGAGATTTTTGATATCACCATGCGTCTTTATCAGAAGCATGTATGGCAGTTTTCGTATGAGACCGCCATACAGTTTGGCAAGTGGGCTCTGGGGCTGTTTATAATTGGTGTTGGCTTCGGAATTTTTCGCACCATCAGCATGGCTCTGGCCAGTTTTTATGTTCTTATGACGCTGCCTGTTTTTGCCTGGAAATCCGTGAGTCTGCTGGTTGAGTGGAAAATCGTTATTGCGACCATGGTTGATGATTTTATTCACGGGCGTGATTATTCGCGCGAAAGGCTGCAAAGCAATGTTGAAGCTCTTCATGCTGAATTGCTTAAAACATCTTTTAAAAAATATTTAATGCTTTCTCTATGGGCTTTTCTGGCGTTTTTTATAGCTGTTATAATCATTGGTGCCGGCAACGTCAGCAGAGAGCGTGGAATTCTGTCTTCAATAACCGTTCTTGTCGGCATGTTATCGGCTTCGTTTATTTTTGCCGGCGCTTTTTTTAATTATCTGCTGGTAGAACCTGCGGCTATACTCGCTGCGAGCAAAGATCCCTTTCTTATGGCCGAAAAAGTTTATAAAACCGACAGAGTTAAGCTGATTAAGCTGTTTATATTTGCCAGCTTCGTCATGACTTTTGTTTCGGCTACTTCGGTAGAGTTGTTCGGGCTCATGACTTTTTTATTTCCGGTTCTGTTTTCTCAGACAGCATTAAAGCTGCTTGCCTTTGTTTCAGAGGTATGTCTTCTGCCAATAATTTTTTCGAGTATTACCATTTATACCCTTGTTGAATTTGAGAAGAACCCCCCTATCAGAGGCTGATCAACTTACTCTTAAGAAATGGCAGCCGGCGACCGTGGCATAAATATGCCAATGATGTAAGCAAGTATCACACCTGTTATAAAACCTGAAATATGGGCGTCAACAGCTACGCTTGTTTGAACTCCAGATTTTTGCAGCAGTTGTGTCGTGTTGAGCAGTAGATAAAACCCTAAGACAACTATTGCCGGCACGTCCAGTCGGCGAATAAAAAACCAGGCCGGGCAGAAATAGCTGGTTATGCGATTGCGCGGAAAAGTCACCATGTAAGCGCCCATTATACCGCTGATTGCACCGCTGGCGCCGATCATCGGAATAACCGAGTCGTGGTTCAGCAGTGCGTGTGTCAGGCTTGAAAAATAGCCTGTAAGCGCATAGCAGACCATGAAAAAAATCGAGCCGAATTTTTCTTCGATGTTATCTGCAAAGATCCAGAAAAACCAGAGGTTTGTCAGCAGATGCATCCAGTTGGCATGAATAAAAATGCAGGTAAATGGCATCAACCATATCCAGAGAAGCGAAGAATCTGTGGTGGCGGCCTCGGTAGGAGCTGTTTCCAGAGCTTCTGCCGGAGTTTCTGCTTTAAAGTCAGTCGTGCCCGGAGATTCTGGTTTGTCGTGCATAACTGCCATGCCGCTGAAATAAGTCATCGGAACCATGGCGTGTCGATAGAGAAAATCGGTTGCTTTTCCGGGGCCGGCGAACTGCAGGGTAATCGTAAGCAGATGAATCAGCAGACACAGCCCGATAACAGCATAGCTGATTATCGGGACTGTTCTTACTGCTTCGTTGTTCTGATCATGCAGCGGAAAAAACACTTTTTGTTGCCGCTCAGTTTTTCAGCCCCGAGTGCCGCAACAACGCGTCGGTATTGGCGTCACGACCTCTGAACATGCGATAAACTTCTGTCGGGTGTTTGCTTCCGCCGAGGGCAAGTATTGTGTTTCGGTATCTTCGACCAAGCTCGGTAACGGCTTTTTCGTTATCAAGCCCAACTTCTTCAAAAGCTGCAAATGCATCGGCGCTAAGCACTTCGGCCCATTTGTAACTGTAATAACCGGCGCAATAACCACCTGCAAAGATGTGGGAGAAACTGCACAAGAATTTTTCGTGTTCGTATGGCGGCATGACACCGGTCTGTTCGGCAATGCGGCGGGCTGCTTCAAAAGGCGTTTCGCTGCCATTTATATCAAAGTAATGGTGCAGGTATATGTCTGTTTTGCCGAATTCCAGCTGTCTGAGCATTGCCGCGCCGGCCCGAAAGTTTTTGGCTGCTTTGACTTTTTCAAAAAGGTCGTCAGGCATTTGCGCACCGGTTTCGTAATGTTTCGCCATTCCCATAAGTGTAGGACGGTTGTAACACCAGTTTTCCATGAATTGACTGGCCAGTTCTACGGCATCCCATTCAACACCGTTGATTCCAGCTGCTTCTGCTTCATCAATCACTGTCAGCATGCCCTGAATCCCGTGACCAAATTCATGAAACAGAGTGGTTACTTCACCAAAGCTCATCAGTGATGGCTTGCCATCTACGGGAGGGGTGCCATTGCAGACAAGATAAATAATGGGCAATCTCGGTTTGCCATCTATGATGCGGCGCCCGAAACATTCATTCATCCAGGCTCCACCACGTTTTTCAGCGGGTCTGGAGTAGGGGTCTATGTAAAAATGAGCGAGCGTTTTGCCATTTTCGTCATTTACGTCGAAATAATTTACGTCTTCATGCCAGCGCGGCACGTTGTGCTGCTGCGATTTTTGTATCTTTATGCCGAAGATACGTTCGGCAAGGCTGAAAAGCCCGTTGAGGACTTCTGGAAGGGGAAAATAAGGGCGCAGCTGATCGTCAGTAAAATCATAGAGCTTTTCGCGCAGTCGCTCGGCCCAGAAGGCGATATCCCAGTGTTTTAGAGGTTCTGTCTGACCAGATTCGGCAGCGATCTTGCGCAGATCTTCCAGTTCTTTTTCGGCCACCGGTCTGGCGGGCTTTTCCAGTTCACAAAACATTTTTTCGACGGCGGCAACATCTGGCGCCATTTTGGTATCTAAACTCAGCTCGGCAAATGTTTTAAATCCAAGAATTGCCGCTTCTTCTTTGCGGAGTTTCAACAGCTCGTTAATAAGGGGCGCATTATCAAATTTTTCGCCTGATGCGCGTGTTACCATGGCGTGATACACCTGCCGACGCTGTTCGCGATTGCGACTGTGCTGTAAAAATGGTCCCGAGCTCGGGTAATCAAGAGTTATGCGCCATGGACCGTTTTCGGGATCTGCCTTTTGACCTGTCTGCCCTTTTTCGCGCACGTAAGATTGCGCAGACAACTGTTTCAGATTCCGTGGCCAGCCTTCAATATCTGATTTTTCTGTGATTATCAGTTCAAAAGCCTTGGTTGCATCAAGCACATTGTTCGAAAAATCAGTGGTGATCTTTGACATACGGTTGATTATTTCGTTAAAACGCTCTTTGGGCTTACCTTCGAGGCCAACGCCTGAATGTTCCGCAGCCTTGATTTTTTTCTCAATAATGCGCTTTTTCGCGTCACTTAGCTTTGCGTAGTCAGCGCTGTCGCGCAGTTTTTTTAAACCTTCGTAAATGGGTTTGCTCTGAGACATTCTGAGGCTGAAGTCAATGACACGCGGCAAGACCTCCTGATGCGCTTTTCTCAGTTCGTCAGAGTTTTTGACGCTGATGAGATGATTGATTACGCTCCAGGTGTATTCAAAAGGTATGTCGAGCTCTTCAAGAGGCTTGCAGAGGCCATCCCAGGTTGGAACGATATTGGCTTCGACCTGTTTCAGTTTGCTTTCAACCTCTGCCAGGGTGGCATCCATGGCGGGAATCACATGTTCGGGTTTTATCTGTTCAAACTGAGGAAGCCCACTGCGAGCCATCAGAGGGTTGTTTTCGAGATTGGACATGGTCAATATTCCTTTCAGGGCATATTTTTTAATGTCACTATTCTAGAAGTTTTGTAGCTGATTGACAAACAAAAAAGTTGGCAAAACGCATGTTTTGTTGAAAAAGTTGCCGCTTTTTTCCGATAGGTTAACTATGATTAACTCCAATTCACAGTCATTTGTCGGAAAAAGGCTGCTTATACTGGCTTTTATATTCATTGCGTTTATCATGAGCGGTTGCAGCGAAAAAACCGGTGCGCTTGAAGATCCGCTGATCTATTCGTATATAACGCCGACAATCCAGAACCTTGCCGCAGATGAAACGACTATTTCGCTGACCGAGGGCGGAATTCTTCGCCTGACCTGCGAATGGACAACTCCAAGGCCTGTTTCTAGTGCGACCGCTTATCTTGCATTTGTAAGAACGATTCAAACTCCGAAGAGTGAACCTGTTGGAATAATTGCCTCGGAAGTTGTTTCGGTCGAGAAATCTATGCGTGCCTCGATGCTCTGGCAGACGGTCGCCACGTCAACCGCCGTTGCATCCGACTCTACGGCTTTTTACCTGCGTTTTCAAGATCCGATTGCTATTCCGTGTAAAATAGCTACAGAAGAACTCTCGGGTGCCTGGGCCGCCGAAATACCATTTTCGCGCGAAGATCTTGCCAGCGCTCCCCTGGGAATTCAGCAGATGATTTTTTACATGTCAATCAACGGCATGAAAACCAATACGCTGTCATTCGAGATAACCTTCAACTCGTAAGCGTCGCCGATTCTAGAATTTTTTCATTGAAATAAGCGATTCGTCAGCAAGCACTTCATCGCGCATCGGGCAGTCGTGCAGGTGGTCACAGCTTTTGCAGTATTTATTCTTGCGTGGCTTGAATTCGGTTTCGTGAATCATTTCGTAAGCTGTTTTATCCACTGCTTCGACCACTTTTTGAATATCTTCGCGTTTGCGTGTTGTGACAAGTTTGACGTCATGGTCGAGCATAAGCAGTGACAGTTTGCTTATTTTAAGACCCAGAGTGTCTTCGCAGGCCCAGTAATAAATGCTCAGCTGCTTGTCACTGTCTATTGCTTCCTGAGAACGCATGGTCGGCTCGGTTTTGTAATCTAGAATCTCATATGTGCCGTCTTCGAGCTTGTCGATACGGTCGATAAACCCAGTCATTACAGCGTATTGACCGCATGGAATCTCAAAATAATCCTCGATCGAATAGGCCGGTTTGAATTCGGCATCTTTTATGAAATGGTTGTAATACATCTTTATCTGCCTGATGCCGTCTTGACGGTATTGCTCTTCGGTTGCATCTGAGTCGAAACCCTCGCGATGTGTAAGGCGAACATCCTCGTAGATGTCGAGCACCTGCTGCAATGTCGGCTTCTCAATAGGATTAACCGGGTCGTAAACCCTTTCGAACGTTTCGTGGATAGTTGTGCCGAAACTGAAGAATGGCTGTGGTTTCGGGGGTACCTTATCGATGTAGAGCTTGCGGTATGAGCGCGGGCAGTTCAGGTAGAGGCTCATTTTTGAATAACTGAGTCTGATGCGCTGTCTGAACTGCTCCTGAGTTTCACCGGCCATTTCGTGCGGCTTGACTTTCCACTCAGGGCATGGGCCGTAGAATTCGCACCAGGCGCAGAGAGAACCTTTTCTGGGCTCGAATTCATTTTTGTTGATAGCGCCTACCAGATCGGCCATTTTTATTTTATGGGCCTGAATGTCGGCATCAGTCGGTTCGAGACTGTAACGTCTGTTATTAGAAACAAAGTGATAAGACACTTTGGCTACGCGCCCGGGCCACTTCTGATTAGCAGCGAGATACATATTAAGCAGGCTCGCGTCTTCGTTTATAACACGCTCGTCAGGCACTTTTTTGCCGGTTTTATAATCAATTATCTCAAGTTTGCCGTCAGGCAGCTGATCGACGCGGTCTATCTGCACGACCGTATCTATGCCGTTCCAGCTCCATTTTACGCTGACATCGAACATTACGGGGTTCTCGCTGCCATCGAGACTGGCAAAATAGTCTTCAAGCATCTTGTTTGCCCTTACCCTGAAACGTTCTTCTTCTTCGATATCAGAGTAGCCGTCTGTTATCCAATATTTGTTGATCAGCCCTCTGAACGGGTTTTTCTTGAACTGCCCGGGGCTGAAATTTTCGTGAAACTCGCGCAACGCAAAATGAATTGAGCGATCAAAGCTGAGATTCGGGGTGGGGCGTGATTCTTTCGGCACTCTGTCTATATATTTCATGCGATATTTGAGCGCACATGACTGGAAACAATTGATTTTGCTCGGTGAGAGCAGCATTGTTTTTGCATCTTCGCAAATTTCCAGATAATCGCAGTAGGCGCAGAGCGGATTTCGCTGTCCCTCAAAGGTCGCTTCCTGATTTTCTCTGACAAATTCGCTGAAGCTGAGTTTGAGCTTTTCTATGTCTTGCTGTGTTGGCGTAAACGGCACAATATCGCCGGTAAGCAGGTAGATATACGAAAGCTTTTCGATGCGGCCAGGGTAGATGCGGTCAGCGATAAACCAGTTGTAGACTCCGCTCACGTCCAGCCTTGCTTCGTGAGTAGTCATGGCTTTTTTAGCCGTTTTATATATAACAACATGCATATTGCCGTTTGCCAGCAGATCGATGCGGTCGAAGCGGGTTGTCAGCACCAGGTCTTCGTAGCCGGTTCTTACCTGCTCGCCAAGTGAGTGAACTTCAGGAAACCGGTTTTTAATAATATTATTGAGATTGTTGAACGCCGTATAAGCTTTGGCAAGAATATCCTGGCGGGCATCTGCGCTCAGGTCCGGTTCTTTTTCGAGGCGCAGAGAAGCTTTTTCGAGCAGAGCACCTGCTTCGATAAATATGCCACCGCCGATATATTCCTGTAATATTGCCTGCAGAAGCTGGTAAAGAACAAGTGCCGGTTTTTCTTTTTCGGGAACCGGCGCTTTGTCGATATACCTGAACCGGTAACGTTTTGGGCAGTCACGCATGGTCTGAATTTTCGACATTGATACGGTAAGGCGTTTTTCGCCGCAGACAGAGGCAACGCCGCAGGTTGCACAGACTGGCCCGCCAAGTGGTTCGAAATTTTTCTGTCTGATCTGTTCGCCGATACTATGAAGAAGCTGATTGCCTCTGCGAATAAGCATCTCGTTGACCGGTATTTTGACTTCTTCGCAGTGCCGAAGAAAAACACAGCTGAAACTTTTTACCTTGCCGGGCCAGCGATTGGCCGCAGCAGCGCAGATGACAGCCGTTATCGGGTCTGCTGCAATATCAGACTGCGAGAGTAGTCGCTTGCCGCTTTTATAGTCGATCAGCGCAAAATTTCCATCGCTGTCGGTATCGATCCGGTCGATGGTGGTCTGAAAGCAGAATGAATCAGAGTTGTATTCGATAAACTCGTTGACCAGTTTTGTGCGCGATTTCGGAAAAAGCCTGGTCAGATAATTATGCAGATATTCTCGCCCGGCATTCTTGATCTCATCCTGCATTTCTTCTGGCAAATCAGTCGGGATTGCCTTAAAAAAAGCCGAAAACATAGCTGTTTCAGGGCTGAGATCAGGCATTGGTTTGTAGTCTCGATGAAACTGGGCAAGCGCATCATGAATCGGTCGATCGAGCGCCAGATCGAAAGATGGCAGCTCGTCTGTGCGTGTTTTAACGTGTTTAATGTAAATTGATGCGTATTTGTGTGGACAGTCGAGAAATGTTCTTATTTTTGACGCATTGAGCGTCGGAATCTGACCGACCGGGCATACATCCTGATAATCACAATAAGCGCAGGCTGAAGAACGCACTGGCTCGAATTTCCCCTGATATATTGCTTCGCCCAGGTCAAGATAACGCTTTTTAGCCAGTGCCATCTCTGTCATGTTGCGCATGACTGTGAGCGATACACCGTCTTTCAGGTAGATAAAACTGATTTTTTTTACTTTCCCGGGCCAGACACTGTCGGTGGCCAGAAAAAGCATCTGTACACTCAGAGAGTCTTCAAGTTCTTTACTGCCACCGTAAGGCTGTTTGCCGGTTTTATAGTCTATCAGCTCAAGAGAGCCGTCTGGATGCCTGTCGATGCGGTCGATCTTGCCTGTGTATTCTCCGCCGGCAATGTCTACCTTAAAAAAATAATCTACCTCAATATGGCGTGGCGGAACCTGGCAATATCGCTCAAAATAACTTCGCAGGCAGGCTTCGGCCTGGGTTTTGAATTCAAGCTCCTGCTCTGCCGTTTCAAAGCTTCTTGGGTCCCAGTTTTCTTCGAGAAGCGCCAGCAGGCGATCGAGCTTGAATGGCTCATCTTGCTTTTTAGTGCGGTAATAACTCTGCAAGGCCTTATGTATTGACTGGTCAAAACTCAGATGCGGGCTGGCACCCATTGGTTTTTTAAGCTTACGAATGTGGGTCAGGTAGAACTTTTTGGGGCAGGTTTGATACAGGTCGAGTTTGCTGCCGCTGAGTGGTGTTTTTATTTTTGCGGGCCCGGCAGGCTGCTTCGGTGCTGCTGATGAAGGCTGCTCCGATTGTCTGGAAGGGTTTGAAGGTGGCACAGGCCTGCCTGGCGATGGCTTTTCCTGGGCGGGCTTGTCTTTTTGTTCGAGATTTTTTTTGTGCTCCTGGGTTTTTCTGAACAGGCGCGAAAAAAGGTCAGGCTTGTCAGCCATTCTTCAGGCTCCTTCATTTTATATGAAACTATTATAGCCCAAAAAAAACTACTTACAAAGTTCTATCTCTCTAAACCAGGGCAAACTCATTTAAATTTTTAGAATTTACACAAGTTAAGGACTGGTCATATTTTTCAGCGTTATCAATCTGCGCTATTCTTATCTGCATACTGAACGAATAAAAAGGTTCGATAAATCGAAAAATAATGGTAAAATCCCTGAAAATCGCGAATACATGCAGGGAGTCGAAAATGGCAACCATCGGAAATTTTAACAGCCTGAAGGTAACCAGATCTGTTGTCGCCGGTATTTATGTGGATTGTGAACAGTTCGGCGAGTTGATGATTCCCGGCTGGGACGTTACAAAAAAGCTTGATGCCGGCGCCGAAATTGATGTGTTTCTTTTTTTTGATTCGGAAGGGCGACCGGTAGCGACCATGCGAAAGCCCCTGGCAATGCCGGGCGAGGCAGCTCTGCTCAAAGTCATGTCGGTAACGGCAGGTGGGGCTCTGCTCGAATGGGGAATGCCTAAAAATCTTTTTGTGCCGGCCAATGAGCAGCAACAGAAAATGGTGAAGGGGTTTTCTTACGTGGTTTATGTGCACCATGATCGTCATGCTCAGAGCATAATTGGCTCGACAAAATTCGAAAAATATCTCACGCTTACGCCGGGCGGTTTCCAGCTTAACCAGGAAGTCAGTCTGGTTATCTGCGATCAAAGCGAGCTTGGCTACAGGGCTATTATTAACAATACCGGTCTGGGCTTTCTTTATAACAATGATGTTTTCAGAGCGCTTAAAATCGGAGAAAAAACGCCGGGGTTCATCAAGAACATCAGAGAAGACGGCCGCATAGATCTTTATCTGCAAAAGCCCGGTTACGAAAAAATTGTCGATATTGCTGAGCAGGTTCTCGAAAAAATCAGAACCAGCGGTGGATTCATTGCGGTAACTGATAAAAGCCCTGCCGAAGAAATCTACGCGCTATTCGGAACCAGCAAAAAGAATTATAAAAAGGCTGTTGGTGGCCTTTATAAAAAAGGCCTGGTCGCGCTTGAAGAAGACGGAGTTCGTCTGGTGACCGGCAAAAGCGTTTGAGGGGTTCGATGACTTATGTCTGTCAGAGGCATTATATTTGATCTCTACGGAACTTTGATCGATATCGAAACCGATGAAGAGCGTGAAGAAATTTATCGGGGTATCAGTGATCTTTTGGTTTGTCATGGCGTATTCATTAATCATGCTGAGGTGCATACCCGTTATTGGGAGTTGCTCGAACGCCAGATAAACGAGAGTTGCGAAGAATATCCAGAGATTGATGTAGTCGCGATCTGGGAAAGTTTTCTGCATACGACTGGAATGTTTGAAACTGCTGATCGACGTAATCTGGCTGTAACTCTTGCCCAGCTGTTTCGAAAAATTTCGCGCCACCGTCTTATTCTTTTTCCTGAGGTCATGAATGTTCTGAATGCACTGAAACCAATGTTTCGTCTTGCTCTTGTTTCTGATGCCCAGCCATGTTTTGCTTTTCCAGAAATAGAAGCGCTTGGGCTCGGTAATTGCTTCGATCCGGTGGTCATCTCGGCCTCTTACGGCTTTCGCAAACCTGATTCAAGACTTTTTGCAAAAGCTCTTGAACAAATGGATCTGGCCCCCGATGAGGCAGTCTACATCGGTAACGACATGTTCAGGGATATTTTTGGCGCTCAACAATGTGGGCTTAAGGCCGTTTATATTGAGTCGACCCAGGGAGCCTCTGCGCATGCCGGCGTCAAACCAGATTTCGTTGCCGGCCGTTTCGCTGAAATTATGGATCTTCCATTTATTACAAAGAAAAAAAGTGACCAAAAGACGTGAGGGCATTGAGCCACTTTTTTTGCACTTGATTGCCTGAAAAAGCTATGCGGCGTTGCTGATTCAGAAAATATACGCGAGTGCTGACTCAGCTTCTTAGCTTGCCGCCGATCAGAGTAATTTCGTTACGATCAAAATACAAATGTCTGATAATCAATTCCGGAATCCTGTGCTTTTCACGCAGGTCTTTAATTGCCGCCAGGATGCTGGCCGGTTGCTTTCCTCTGAATTTAACATTTACCACGAATTTTCGGCATGCCTTCTGTTCAAGCCATCGATCCAGCAAACCCAGTGTGGCCATAGGCTTCACGATCATGTCACAAAAAAGCCAGTCGACGGTTTTTCGGGGCATAAATGCATAGCCGTTATCAAGCGAATGCTCACAATTCGGGTGATTTTCTACATGCTTTTTTAGGTCTGCAAAATCAACGGCAATGACCTTGGCACCACGCTTGAGTGCCGCCCAGGTCCAGCCGCCGGGAGCCGCTCCGATATCCACGCAGGTTTCGCCTTTGCGTGGATAAATGCCTGTTTGTTGCCAGGCTTCTTCTATTTTATAGTATGATCGGCAGGGCGCAAGCGGGTCGTGAGCTATCAGGCCCGGTGAATTTTGCCACAGAAACGGAACGAATCTGCCGTGTTCAGTTTTAAATCGCTTCGAAACACTTATCCAGAGGCGGTCTGGGCCAACGAGAACCGTTTGAATAATCAGGCATGGACGCTTCTCGTCTATGTCGCCCCATTTCTGAAAGCGTTCCATCGCTCTCCGACGATAGGTAGACATTCGCTCGATGAATCGCTCATAAAGCAAAGCCGGCCGCCCGCATAAATGCTCATATCTGGTTGAATCCTCAGCATAAAGATCGGGGGTAAAGCATTGAAATGTCCAGGGCAGGGGGCTTTCATCGAGATATGTATCTACGGTTTTGCCAAGCGCTTGTATTAGATCGGCAATTGAGGCGCCGCGCACTTCAACACAGTTGGGAAGCCATTGTCTGGCAAAAACAGGCTCAAAAACAAGGTTCGAAGAATCTTTGCTGCCGACAACAAGACCAGGAGCCGGGGAGTAATAATTATTTTCTTTCTCATTTGCCGCAAGTTCCTGGCAAAGAGCTTCTTCCCATCCTTCTCCACATAAAAAGCCATTGACGGCGATCTTATTTTTCAAGGGTTAGCCTCATTTTTTTGTTCGGGTTTGGATCAATGCAACCAGCTGACAGATTAAACAGCCACCGGCAAGGTTATACCATAGCATAAAAGCTATTTAAAGCTCCAGAGAGAACTTTTCGTAAAATTCGGGCATAAAATGCCTTATGTTAAGCTGCAGGGCAGGGGACTGGCAAGCTGCAGCGGCCTGGTAGTCAGCAGCTGGGCAGAAGTCTTTAAAAAGCCAGTTCTGAGATTGTGTGTAGTCATCATTGCGCAAAATAAGTGCTCTGGGTTGATCGGCCAGAAAAGAAATCTGTGTGTGCCCGAGCCCGGCAATGCCTTCCCCCGTAGCCTTTAATAAAGCCTCTTTGCGTGTCCAGCCTCTGAAAAATGCTTCCTGCGGCGATGGCACGCAGTTGGCAGACCAGTCAGCCCTCTCAGATTCAGAAAAAAAACGTTGCATGACCGCTGCAAAGTCTATCTGACGCCTTACATATTCAACGTCTACTCCGACCGGAAAGAGAGCAAAAGCGATCAATGCTATATTGCGACTGTGAGACAGGTTGAAAAAAAACTGCGGGTGGTCTGTCAGAAATGGCTTGCCGTGTTCATGGGTTGCAATCATGAT